>JBIHZO010000018.1:0-17189 GCA_044231405.1 Cypionkella sp.
AGGTCAGGCCGATATCTGACTTCTTGACGTCAACCGTTTTGGACACGACGAACTGGGCATAGAGCCAGGCCGCCTGCGCACGGTCCACCGGGGTGGATTTCAACAAGGTCCACGAACCGGCATCCTGGTAGCCGATCTTGGTGCCTTCGGACCAGTAAGCGCCATGCGGCGAGGGGGCCATGCGCCACTTGGGCGTGCCGTCCTCGTTCATCACCGGCAGGCCGGGCTTGACCATGTCAGCGGTGAAGGCAGTGTACCAGAACATCTGCTGGGCAACCTCGCCTTGTGCGGGGACAGAGCCTGCCTCGCCAAAGACCATGCCGGCAGCCGAGGGCGGCGAGAACCGTGTCAGCCAATCAATCGCCTTGGTCACAGCATAGACTGCGGCCGCGTCGTTGGTGGCACCGCCACGGGCGACGCAAGATCCGACCGGACGGGAATTTTCGTCCACCCGGATGCCCCATTCGTCAACCGGCAGGCCGTTCGGTTCGCCCTTGTCGCCCATACCTGCCATCGACATCCACGCATCGGTGTAACGCCAGCCCAGCGAGGGGTCCTTCTTGCCATAGTCCATGTTGCCGAAGGCTGACTTCGGCCCGCCCAGATAGGACATGTCACGGCCTGTGAAGAACTCCGCGATGTCCTCATAGGCCGACCAGTTGACCGGCACGCCAAGGTCATAGCCATACTTGGCCTTGAAATCATCCTTGGATTTCTGATCGTTGAACCAGTCATAGCGGAACCAGTACAGGTTCGCGAACTGCTGATCGGGCATCTGATACAGTTTGCCATCCGGCCCGGTTGTAAAGGACGTGCCGATGAAGTCGGCCAGATCCAGCCCCGGGTTGGTGACAGAGACACCCTCGCCGGCCATCCAGTCGGTCAGGTTGCGGGCTTGCTGATAACGCCAGTGGGTGCCGATCAGGTCGCTGTCGTTGATATAGGCGTCATAGATGTTCTCGCCCGACTGCATTTGCGTTTGCAGCTTTTCGACAACGTCACCTTCGCCGATCAGGTCGTGGGTGATCTTGATGCCGGTGATGGCGGTAAAGGCCGGAGCCAGTACCTTGGATTCGTATTCATGGGTGCCGATGGTTTCGGACACGACCTTGATTTCCATGCCGGCAAAGGGTTTGCCGGCATCGATGAACCACTGCATTTCGGCCTCTTGACCGGCGCGGTCAAGGGTTGAAAGGGCGCCGATTTCCGTATCAAGGAAAGTCTTCGCAGCCTCCATGTCGGCAAAAGCCGGCATCCCATAGGCCATCGTCGCAAGCGCGATGGCGGTTGAAGTAGTACGCAGTCTCATTCGATTCCTCCCAGAATGTTGAGTTGGTCTTGCCTGCGGGCTTGGCCCGCAGACTCGTTGCTGCCCTAGACCCAGCGGAACACCGCTGCGGCATAGATCAGGCAGAGGATCAGAGCGCCCGTCAAAGGCGTTCCGATGAGAGCGAGCCAGCCCAGTGCGATGAAGGCCGAGCCCAAGAGCGAAACGAAAAGGCGGTCGCCGCGCGTGGTTTCGATGTGCAGCACCCCGATGCGCGGCGTCTCGGGGAAGCGGATTGCCAGAATGGTGAAAGTCACCAGAAGGCAGGCAATGAGGTAAAAGAACAGGGCCACCGGGAAGGTCCAGGCCATCCAGCCGCCCTTTATCATCGGGTCGAACCAGGCGATGCCCTCTTCGGTGCGGGGGGTTGCCCAGAACAGGGCGGCCAGTCCGGCCAGCATGACAGCCACCGTCGCGCCATAGATCTTGGGCCAGCGTGTTGAGGTCATCACACCCTCCCCAGGGCAAAGCCCTTGGCGATGTAGTTGCGGACAAAGTAGATCACCAGCGCACCGGGGACGATGGTCAGCACCCCGGCCGCCGCCAGCAGGCCATAGTCAAAGCCCGTGGCCGATGAGGTGCGGGTCATGGCCACACCGATGGTCTTGACGTTGACCGAGGTGAGGGTCCGCGACAGCAGCAGATCGACCCAGGAGAACATGAAGCAGAAGAAGGCCGCGACCCCGATGCCTGACGCGATCAGCGGCAGGAATATCTTGAGAAAGAAGCCTCCGAAGGAGTAGCCGTCGATATAGGCCGTCTCGTCGATCTCGCGCGGGACACCGCGCATGAAGCCTTCCAGGATCCAGACCGCCAGCGGGATGTTGAACAGGCAATGCGCCAGCG
Source organism: Cypionkella sp. (assembly GCA_044231405.1). Taxonomy (GTDB): domain Bacteria; phylum Pseudomonadota; class Alphaproteobacteria; order Rhodobacterales; family Rhodobacteraceae; genus Cypionkella. The sequence goes on from JBIHZO010000018.1 coordinate 2,174, forward strand.
CCACCGCGATATGCGTGTCAAAGAGCCCGATCGAGGAGTAAAGCTGAAAGAACGGCAGCGCGAAGACGGCCGGAGGGGCCATTCGGTTGGTCAAGAGCCAGAAGAACAGGTGCTTGTCGCCCACAAAGCTGTAGCGGCTGAAGGCATAGGCGGCAGGCAGTGCCACGGTCACCGAAATCACCGTGTTCATCACCACATAAATCAGCGAATTCACGTAGCCCATGTACCAGGTCGAGTCGCCAAAGATCGTGGCGTAGTTCTTGAAGGTCAGGTCCTTGGGCCAGAGTGCGACGCTGGTCAGGATCTCGGTGTTGGATTTCAGGCTCATGATCACGAGCCAGTAGATCGGCACGAAAAGGAAGATCAAGAACAGCGTCATGATTGCGATCGAGACCGGTTTGCCCAGATTGCGCGGCGCGCGGGATGGGGTTTGCGTCGCCATTCTAGCGCTCCTCTTGTTTGTCGAGTGTGGTCATCACGGTGTAGAATACCCAGCAGACAAGAAGGATCACGAGGAAATACATGATCGAGAAAGCGGCGGCGGGGCCGAGGTCGAACTGCCCGATGGCCATCTTGACCAGGTCAATCGACAGGAAGGTGGTGGCACTGCCGGGTCCGCCGCCGGTCAGAACAAAGGGTTCCGTGTAGATCATGAAGCTGTCCATGAAGCGCAACAGGATCGCGATCAGCAGGACGCCGCCCATCTTGGGAAGCTCGATATAGCGAAACACACTCCAGCGGCTGGCCTGGTCGATGCGGGCGGCCTGATAATAGGCCTGCGGTATGGATTGCAGACCGGCATAGCACAGCAGGGCCACCAGCGAGGTCCAGTGCCAGACGTCCATCACCACGACCAGAACCCATGCCGCAACGGGGTCCTTGCCCGGGTTGAACTCGACCCCCACGGCCAGCAGCGCTGACCCCAGCAGGCCAATATCCATGCGGCTGAACAATTGCCAGATCGTGCCAACCACGTTCCACGGGATCAACAGCGGCAGGGCGATCATCACGAGGCAAAAGCTGGCCCAGCCCCCTTTTTTCGGCATGTTGAGCGCGATAATGATGCCCAGAGGCACTTCGATGATCAGGATGGTGGCCGAGAAGATCACCTGACGGCCCAAGGCGCTCCACAGGCGGTCGGACGCCAGCATTTCCTGAAACCACTCCAGCCCGGCCCAGAAAAAGGCGTTGTCGCCGAAGGTGTCCTGCACCGAGTAATTGACCACCGTCATCAGCGGGATGACCGCCGAGAAGGCGACCAGCAGGAAGACGGGCAGCACAAGGAACCATGCCTTTTGGTTGACGGTCTTTTCCATCACGCGGCCTTTCCGACAGCCAAGCCCGAGGGGCTTTGGCGCCAATCGTTTTCAAAGACGCTGATCCGCGTCGGGTCAAAGGTCAGATGGGTCATGCCTGCTGTGGGCGGCGCATCCTCGGACAGGATTGCGCTGACCTCTCCGGCAGGCGTGTCGGCGCGCAGGATGCGGTGGCGGCCGACATCCTCGATGCGGCGGATGCGGGCTGGCAGACCGCCCGTGGTTCCGTCGCCAAGGCTGACAAATTCAGGGCGGATGCCGATCTGCACCTTTCCCCGCATCGCGGCATAAGAACCTGCCAGAGCGACGCTGCCGCCCTCGACATGCGCCACATTGCCCTCGACCCGCGCGGTCATCAGGTTCATCCCCGGCGAGCCGATGAAATAGCCGACAAAGGTGTGTTCGGGCGTCTCGAACAGCTCTTGGGGGGTGCCCATCTGGACCACCCGGCCTTCATGCATCACCACGACCTTGTCGGCAAAGGTCAGAGCCTCAGTCTGGTCGTGGGTCACGTAAATCATCGTGTGACCGAACTGGCGGTGCAGTTGTTTCAACTGCGTGCGCAGTTCCCATTTCATATGGGGGTCAATCACGGTCAGGGGTTCGTCAAACAGGATGGCGTTCACATCCTCGCGCACCATGCCGCGGCCAAGGCTGATCTTCTGCTTGGCATCTGCGGTCAGACCGCGCGCCTTGCGGCTGAGATTGGCCTCCATCCCGATCATCTGGGCGATCTTCTCGACCCGGGCCGCGATATAGCCTGCATCCATGCCCCGGTTGCGCAGCGGAAAGGCCAGATTTTCGCGCACTGTCATTGTGTCGTAGACGACGGGAAACTGGAAGACCTGCGCGATGTTGCGCTCTGCCGTGGGCGCGTTGGTCACATCGCGGTCACCGAACAGGACGCTGCCCTGGCTGGGACGGATCAGACCGGAAATGACGTTCAAAAGCGTGGTCTTGCCACAGCCCGAGGCCCCAAGCAGGGCATAGGCCCCACCATCCTGCCAGACGTGGTTCATCTCTTGCAGGGCGAAGTGGGACTCCTTGGTGGGATTGCTGATGTAGCTGTGGGCGAGGTTGGAGAGGGTGATTTTTGCCATGTTCGTCCCTTAACTTGCCAAAGCATAGGCAGCAGACGCGACCAGAGCGCCGTCCTGGCCAAAGAAATAGATATGCGCCGGATCAAGCCAGACGGTGACGCCGGTGCCCGGCTCGATATCGTGCACCCCCTCGACAAGGCCGACCCAGCGATCAGGGCCGTGATCAAGGTGCAGGAAGGTTTCGGAGCCCGTGATCTCGGTCACCGAGACGGTGCTGGGGAACTCCAGCGCTGCGCCGCTGTGGCGGGCCAGCGTCAGGTGATTGCCGCGAAAGCCTGCGGTGTAGCTGCCGTCCGGCAGGGCGGCAAAGGCACCCTCGGACGGGGCCGAGGTCGAGAGGCCGAAGGTCAGTCTTTCGCCGCGCTTGACACAGCCGATGAAGTTCATCGGCGGATCCGAGAAGACCCGCGCAGTGGTGGCATCCACGGGCTGCCGATAGACCTGCGGCGTGGGGCCGAATTGGGTCACACGGCCCTGCCAAAGGGTTGCGGTATTGCCGCCCAGCAGCAGCGCCTCTTCGGGTTCGGTTGTGGCATAGACAAAGATCGCACCGGACGCCTCGAAGATCTTGGGGATCTCGCTGCGCAGTTCCTCGCGCAGTTTATAGTCCAGATTGGCCAGAGGCTCGTCAAACAGCACCAGCCCGGCGCCCTTGACCAGCGCCCGCGCCAGGGCGCAGCGCTGTTGCTGTCCGCCCGACAGTTCCAAGGGCTTGCGCTCCAGAAACGGCGTCAGTTTCAGCATGTCAGAGGTTTCGCGCACGGCACGGTCGATCTCGGCCTTGGATTTGCCCATCAGACGCAGGGGCGAGGCGATGTTGTCATAGACGCTCATCGAGGGGTAGTTGATGAACTGCTGGTAGACCATCGCCACCCGGCGCTGCTGGACGGCCATGCCGGTGACGTCCTTGCCGTCCCAGACGAGTTGCCCGGTCGTGGGCTGATCCAGCCCGGCCATCAACCGCATCAAAGAGGTTTTGCCCGAGAGCGTGGGCCCCAGAAGGACATTCATCGTGCCCGAGGCCAGCGTCAGGTCGGTGGGCTGGATCCAGGCCTGCCCTTTGACCATGCGCGAGATATTGCGAAGTTCAAACATGCATGGCGCCTGTGGTTGCGGGGGTGGCCCAGGCCGCTGCGAAAGCTTCGCTGAGGCCCAGATAACGGGGATATTTCGCCAGATAGGGCTTGGCCCGCGCAGCATCGCCTTCATGTCGGCGGCCGATGCGGGTCATGGCGGCAATGGCCGCCCCCAGCGAGGGATGGGCGCCGATGCCAGCGGCGGCACAGATTGCCACCCCCAGCGCCCCAAGTTCGGACCCGTCGGGCACCTCGACCGGCAGGCCGAGGATATCGGCAAACATCTCGGACCAGAGCGGCGAACGGGAGGCCCCGCCTGCGAGCCGGATCACCTGCGGCCGGGCCGCGTCATTGCCCGACAAAAGGCGGTCCACATCGACCTTGTGGGCAAACACGATGCCCTCAAACACCGCCAGCATGATGTCGTCAAAGCTGTAATCCGCCGTCATGCCGACCAGACCCGCAGGGGCCCCGCTTGGGCCGCCGAAAAGAAAGGGGAAGAACAGGGCCTCACGCGGTTGGCCCAGTTTGCGCGACACGGCGGCGTTGACCACATCATAGATGCCGCCTGCCACATCTGCCGGTAGCGTGTTGCCATGGGTCAGGAGTGTCTTGACCATCCACTCCAGATTGCTGGCCGAGGTCGCGGCCCCTTCGGTCGCAAGGTACCCGCCCAAGGGATAGGGGCTTTGCAGGAAGGGGGCCAGCGACTGGCGCGGGCTTTTGTGCAGGGTGGAGTTGATGCTGAAGGTGCCAGCCACCACGCTCATCTCTTCTGGCCGCGTCACGCCAGAGGACAAGGCCGCGGCGGTGACGTCAACGGTGCCGCGCACAACGGGCGTGCCCTCAAGCAGGCCGGTCAGGCGGGCGGCCTCGGCCGTGATGCCGCCCACAACTTCGCACGAGGGGCCGATCGGCGGCAAAAGCGGCAACCATGCGTCCAGACCGAGGATGCGCAGCGCTTCGGTCGAATAGGCCGAAGTGGTCACGTCAATCAACCCGGCAATCCCAGCATCGGACGGATCGGTCGAAAAGTCACCGCAGAGCCGGGCGCGCAGGAAATCCTTGCAAAAGAGAACATGATGGCCCGACTGCATGATCTGCGGTTCGTGGCGCTGCAACCAGCCCAGAAGCACCAGCGATTGCCCTGGCCAGACACGTTGCTGGATCAGGGGTTCGACCTGCGCACAAAGTCCGGCCCGGGTCCATTCGTCGACCAAAGCTGCCGCACGGCTGTCGGTCGAAACGATCCCGGCACGGACCGGGTTGGCCGCATCGTCAACGATATAAAGCCCGCTGCCGTAGCCTGCCACACTGATAGCCGCCACATCCTGCGCGCCACGTCCCGCAATCTCCAGCACTTCACGAATTGACTCGACGGCGGCATTCCACATGACCATGGGGTCACGCTCAGTCCAGCCCGGATAGGGAAAGGCCATGACATTCTTGCGGCGTGCGCAGGCCAATTCACGGCCCGAAAAATCGAAGAGCGCAGCCTTTGTCATGGTGCCACCGGCATCGATGCCGATCACACAGTTTTTCATGTTATCCTCCCCATCGAATCAACCGGGTTCCTCTTCCCGACGGGCTCGACTTGTTATTATAAGTGAAGCCTAACCCAGATTTAAAACCTGTCAAGCATTCTGATTGCAGACGCAAAATATGCATTTTTATCTCTAAATCTCCATATTACGCTGCTGTGCAGCAATTCTCCGCCCCGGCTCCGAGATAAAATTTACGGAACTTGTAATTAACAGTTGCCGAACGGAACTCTTGGTGGAAAGCTCGGCAAAACGGCTGAGAGGGACCGCAATGCGAATGAGGCAGGAGCTGCTGGCGCGGCTGCGGACAGGGGAATGTCCGCCCGTTCTGATCATTGGTGGTGGCATCAACGGCGTCGGCACGTTCCGTGATCTTGCGGCCCAGGGTCAGGCGTCGCTGCTGGTCGAGGCGAGCGATTTTGCCTCGGGGACCAGCTCGGCGCCGTCGCGGCTGATCCACGGCGGGCTGCGCTATCTGGAAACCGGAGAGGCTGCTCTGGTCCGTGAATCCCTGACCGAGCGCAACCTTTTGCTGAAGAACGCCTGCCACGTGGTGCATCCGCAGCCGGTCTGGGTGCCGCTGGACAGCTGGTTCAGAGGCAGCCTGATGGCGGTGCTGCGCTTCTTGCACCTGACCCGCACGCCGGGGCCGAAGGGCGGCGTTCCCGTCAAGCTGGGCCTGATGCTGTATGACCGCTTTGGCAAGGCGCATCAGACCATGCCGAACCACCGGATGTTCTCTGCCGCCGAGGCCAAGCGGCTGGTTCCGGTGCTGGGGTCCGAACTGCGCGCCGTGGCGGAATATTACGATGCCCGCATCACCCACCCTGAACGGCTGGTGGCCGAACTGGTGGCCGATGCAGAAGAGGATTGCCCTGAGTCCATGGCGCTGTCTTATGTCGCGGCGGGCAAGCTGGCCGATGGCGGGGTGACCCTGACCGACCGCGAAACCGGCGAAAGCTTTGTGGTCCGGCCCAAGGTCGTGGTCAATGCCTCGGGCGCCTGGGTGGACGGTGTGCAAGAGAATTTGGGCTTCAGAGAGCGGATGATTGGCGGCACGCGCGGTTCGCATCTGGTGATGCGCAGCGCGATGCTGGTCGAGGCTCTGGGCGGCAAGATGCTGTATTTCGAGACAAAGGATCACCGCGCCTGCCTGATCTATCCGATGGGAGGGGATCGCCTGCTGCTGGGCACCACCGACCTGCGCAGCGACGACGCCGATGACAAATCTTGCACCGATGCCGAGATTGATTACCTGTTCCGCGAGCTTGAGGTGGTGCTGCCGGGCGTGCGGCTGACACGCGATGACATCGTCTTTGCCTATGCCGGCGTGCGCCCCCTGCCTCTGTCCAAGCCTGGTGCCACCGGGGCCATCAGCCGCGATCACAAGCTGGTCCAGTACCCGCCGACCGCCGAGCGGCCCTTTCCTCTGATCACCCTGATTGGCGGCAAATGGACCACCTACCGGGTCTGCGGCGAGCAGATCACTGATGCCGTTCTGAACCTTTTGGCCGCAAAGCGCCGGCAAGGCACGCAGGATCTGCCGATTGGCGGTGCCAAGGGTTTCCCCTTTGGGACCAAGGCGCGCGCCGCCTTTTGCCGCACTTTGGCGCAGCAAAGCGGTCTGACGGAAGGTCGGTGTGGCGTTTTGGCCGAGCGCTACGGCAGCCGCGCTGCGGCTGTGGCCGAAGCCGAGGCCGCAAAGCCCGGAATGGTCGAGGGAATCGACGGCTACAGTGATGCAGAGATCGACCTGCTGTGCCGGGACGAGCGGGTCACAAGGCTGGAGGACATCGTCCTGCGCCGCACCCTCATGGCCTTTGAAGGCGCGGTGACCGAAAAGGGTTTGACGGCTTTGGCGGTGCGTGTGGCGCCCCTGCTGGGGTGGGACAGCGCACGCGAAGCAACGGAGGTGTCGAGCACGGTTCGTCTCTTGCAAGACCGGCACCGCATGTCTATCAGATGAGGAAATCAGGATGGAGGCCAGCCCTTTGGAGGCTGTCGGTGGCCAGAAGATGGTAAACCTTTTGCTCCCGACCAATCGGAGCAAGACGCTTCCGCTTTGGTCCCAGGTCAAATCCGCCCTGAGCCATCTGATCTTGCGCGGTGAGATGGCCGAACATGCCCAATTGCCGTCAGAGGCTGAACTGTGCCTGCGCTTTGGCGTTTCGCGCACGGTGGTCCGCGAAGCCCTGTCGCAGCTGGTCAACGAGCGGATGATCTACAAGCTGCAGGGCAAGGGTGCCTTCGTGGCTGGCCGCCGTGAAGAGCAGGATTTCATCGGAACGACGGTCGGTTTTTCGGGCGAATTGGCGGACAAGAGCAAGACCGTGTCGCATCGCAACCTGCGCCAGGAAACGGCGCTGCCCACGGCGCGGATGTGCAAGCTGCTGGGAATTCCCGAAGACACCATGATGGTCGTTCTGGATCGTCTGCTGTCGGTGGATGGCCACCCGCGCTTCATCGTGCGGTGCGCCATGCCGGAGCATTTCGTGCCGGGGCTGGACCGGATGCAGATGGAAAACCGCTCGCTTTATGACACGATGGGTCGGCAGTACGGGATCAAACTGGTCCGCGCCGAGCGTTGGATCGAAGCGACCAAGGCGGGACCGGAAGAGGCTGCACTGCTGCAAGTGCCGCTGGGCACGCCTTTGCTGGGGATCGAGTCGGTCGGGTCAAATGATCGCGGTGAGAAGATCGAGTATTACACCTCGCTCTACCTGACAGATCGCTCCCGGCTGCATTTCTCGGTGGTGGCGCCGAACTTCTGACCTGCTTTGGCAGGGGCGAAAGATCCGCCTGGGTTTGCGGCACGCTGTGGCGGCGCCTGTTTGGCACAATCCACGGTCCTGCCATCCTGCGGGACGTTGTCTGCCGTGGCGCGTCGCTGGATACGGATACGAGTGGGGGCTAGAGACAAAGATGCGGCCTTATGACAATCGCGCCTGGTGGCTTATGCTTCCGGCATTGGGGCTTTTGGGTGTGGTCGGCGCCCTGCCGCTGCTGGCGGTCTTCAACTATGGCTTTCACGACATTTTCCAGTTGAGCGATGTCCATTGGGTCGGTGTCGACTGGTTCAGCGACATCCTTGGATCCCAGCGGTTTCTGGCATCATTCGGGCGCAGCCTGCTGTTTTCCGCGCTGGCGCTGTCGATTCAGGTGCCGTTGGGGATTGCGGTGGCGCAGTTGCTTTTGTCCTATGGGCGACACGCGGTCTGGGGCCTGATGCTGTGCGCTTTGCCGCTGGTGGTGCCGTGGAACATGATTCCAATGCTGTGGCTGGGACTGATTGACCCTCAGACAGGGCTCCTCGGGCCGGGGCTGACCGCTGTGGGTTTTGACTACAAGTTCACCGCGTTGCACACTTGGGCGCTGATCCTTGTCGTGGACACGTGGCATTGGCTGGGGCTGGTCGTCGTGCTGGCCTATGCGGGGCTGTCGGCCATCCCTCCGGCCTATCGCCAGGCCGCGGCGATTGACGGCGCGTCGCGGTGGGCCGTCCTGTGGCAGATTGAGCTGCCGCGGATCACCGGCGCGCTGGCCATCGTGTTTCTGTTGCGATTTGTCGACAGCTTCATGATCTACACCGAAGCCTTTTCGATCAATGCCGGCGGTCCGAGGGATGCCACGAGGTTTTTGTCGATCGAACTGGGCGAAGAGATCAAGGGCTTTTCCTACGGACAAGCGGCGGCGCGGGCGACGCTGTACTTTCTGATCGTCCTGACTGTCGTCTGGGCCTTTGTCGTGATCACAAGACGCTCGGAGGACGAGGCATGATGCGGGCGCTGGCGCTTGTCGCTTTGGTGACCTTCATCCTGCTGCCGCTGGCACAGGCCGTGATCCTCAGCTTTACCGCGACTTTGGCGCAGGGCGAGGTGGCGGCCGGGACGATCGGGCTGATGAACTACGCGCATGTCTTTTCCGCGCCAGAATTGCGCGCGGCGATGGTGAACTCTGCGATCTATGTCTTGGCCAATGTGGCACTGTGCATCGCGGTCGGATTGCCTGCCGCCTATGCGCTGGCGCGCTATCGTTTTGTCGGCGACAGGCATTTTCTGCTGGCGATCCTGGTCTTTCGCGTGACGCCTCCGGTTGTGTTGTCCTTGCCGATCTTCATCTTGTTCGCCAAGTTGGGGCTGGTGAATTCACCGCTCGGGATTGCGCTGGTGCATTGCCTGTTCAACTTGCCGATCTCGATCTGGATTCTCGAAAGCTTCATCCGCGCCGTCCCGCGCGAGCTGGATGAGACCGCGTTTCTGGACGGACATTCCGGCGCGTCGTTCTTCTTTCTGCACCTGATCCCGGCGATTGCGCCCGGGATCGGGGTGGCCGCCTTTTTCTGCTTCATCTTTTCCTGGGTCGAGGTGGTGTTCGCCCGCATCCTGACCGTGACGGCGGGCAAGCCGATCACCATGGCGATCAGCGCGATGTTCGGATTTCAGACAGACATCGGCATGGTCATGGCGATGACCTGCATCTCACTGGTACCGGGGGTCGCCATGATCTGGTTCGTGCGCAACCACATCGCACGCGGTTTCACGCTGCGCGCCTGAAGACACTCTCCCAGAGCGAGGTCTGCGTGTTGATTTTCACCCGGAACCGAGCTGGGATTTTCACCGAGAAATGAGCCCCTCTGGTGGTGGATTTCGGGTCAGATTGAGGTCAGGTCTGGGTTTGTCTTCTTCTTGCGGGCTGCGGCAGCTAAACTTGCCTTGAAGCGGAAGCTGTTGTTTTCGGTCTTTAGGATGTGACAGCTGTGGGTGCCCTTCGGCGTGGTCCCCTTGATTGACGAGGCGGACCTAGAAAGAGGCACTGTCCAAAATTGGTCGGAATGTGTTTGTCTGGGCGCATAAGATCCAGTGCAAAGCACTTGGATCAAACACAAAACAGATCATACAAGAAGAAAGTGGTGGCGAGGGAGAGACTCGAACTCTCGACCCCACGATTATGAGTCGTGTGCTCTAACCAACTGAGCTACCTCGCCACTGGCGCGGTGATTAGGCGGGCGCGGGGGGGGCGTCAAGGGGAAAACGCAAAGCCTGACAATAGCCGGTGTCTGGCTTGGGGCGGAGTGAGACCTGCCTTGCGGTTTCAATGCCACAGGTTCCGCCGTTCGGGCGGTGTCAGTGGACTTGATCTGCAGGGTGAGGCCTTGGGCGGCGTTCACCCTGCGTTACGGTTCCTGTGCCGTCGCGTGCGCCACACGGGGGCGACCGGTGGCGGTGACGGTGATGGTGGCCTCGATGAACATGGTGCGGCCCTCGATGCTGGCCTCGCGGATGTCGCGGGCGACGGTGATGCGCAGGTCTTCCGCTCCGGCGGTACGGGCGCGGCTGGTGGCCTCTGACGTCAATGCGGTTTCCAGCGCGGCAAGCGCCATATCGCGGTCGTTGAACTGCAGAAGGCCGTCGGGCAGGTGCGCGGTGAAGCGGCCTTCGGACGGACTGGACAGCAGCGCCTGCGCGCGTTGGCTGACCTGACCGACCACCGCACCGATGGCGTTGGCGACGCCTGCGTGTTCGGGCAGGATCATCTGGCAGCCCAGCCGCTCCCCGACCGCGCCGTAGTAGGACGGGGCCGAGGCACCAAGGCCGATCACCGGCACGCCCAGCCTGGTGCTGACTTCCACCACACCACGATGCTGTGCCAATCCGGCCTTGGTCAACGGGTGGCGGGCCAGGGCGTCAGTGTCCTGACCGTCAAAGGCGGGGTCTTCGTCGAAGGCGGCTTCCAGCAGACAATCGACGGTTTGCGCAGTCAATTGGTCGATGATCTGGCGGGCCAGCGTCTCGGCATCGGCGGCAAAGCGGTCGCCCGCGCCGTTGCGACGACGACCCAGCAGGCGCACGGCTTTTTCCGACGCGGTGCCATCCCAAGCCTCCAGACGCCCCAGAACATGGGAGGCATCCGAGGGGGTCACGCCCGCGATCATCACCAGCCCGCGCGCGACAAGACGTTCCAGCGCGGCCACTTCCAGCCGGGATGACAGCGCCCGCGCCATCGGCATCGGTTCGGTGATGCGGGCCAGCACGGCGGCTTCGCGCGGGGTCAGACCGCCGGTCTGTCCGGCCATTGGCACCACGAAACGGCCATCGAACTCGCCCGCAGTGTCAGACGACAGCGCCCGGTCCAAAGTGTCATGCACCATTTTGCCATGGTCGGCGGCCAGCAAGGCCACTGGAATCAGGCGGCGGGGGCCAAGGCGCAGGCCACCCAGCAGGCCTTCGGTTTTCAGATGCACTTCGCTGTCGCCGCCAAGCCCGGTGGTGCGCATTGCCACCGCCTCGACCATGGTGCGAAAGCCGCCCACGCGGGCGCCCTGGGGGTCAATCTCGGGCAGGCCACCGCGCAGCAGGGCCACGTCAGTGGTGGTGCCGCCGATGTCGCTGACCAGCGCATCCTGCGCGCCTGTCAGCCAGCGCGCGCCGACGATGCTGGCGGCGGGACCAGACAGGATCGTCTCGATCGGGCGTTCGCGCACCATGGCGGCCGAGATCAGCGCGCCATCGCCGCGCACCACCATCAGCGGCGCGTGGATGCCAACCGCCAGCAAGTGGCGTTCGCAGGCGGCGACAAGGCGGTCAATCATGCCGATCAGCCTTGCGTTCAACACCGCGGTCAGGGCGCGTTTGGGGCCGTTGAGTTGCGCCGACAATTCATGCGAGCAGGTGACGGGCCGCGCGGTCAGTTGGCGGATCAGATCACGCACCGCGACCTCATGCGCGGGGTTGCGGGTGGCAAAACGGGCGGCAACGGCAAAGCCCATGACCTGCGGGCCAAGTTCGGTGATGGCCGTCGTCAGGGTGGCGATGTCCAGCGGCGCGGTCTGGGTGCCGGCGTGGCTGTGGCCGCCCGCAATACGGATCACAGGATCGCCCTTCAGCGCCTCGGTCAGCCCGCCACGTTCCAGATCGCCGTCGTCAAAGCCGATGAAGATCAGCGCAACACGACCGCCCTGCCCTTCGACCAGCGCGTTGGTGGCCAGCGTCGTGGACAGCGACACCAGCGCAACATCGGCGGCATTGATGCCGGCACCCGCCAGCGCCGCATCCACCGCGCGGCCAATGCCCAAGGCCAGATCGGCACGGGTGGTCAGAGATTTGGCATGGCCGATCACACGGTCGGCGGCCTCGTCCACGATCACCGCATCGGTGTAGGTGCCCCCGGTATCGACACCCAGAAAATAGGCCATGTTTGCTGTCCCGCGCTGTTGTTGGGCTCAGATAGCCCGGCTGAGCGGCCAAGTCAGCCCTCGGTGCGACGTTTCGGGGCAGTTGGGCGGCGGTTTTGGTCGTCCCGCAACGAGGAGGGAGGCGTCGACCCTGTCGTTGCACCAAGCCGGATTGGCTTTGTCAGGGTGACTGCCCGCAAAGCTGTCCGGGCACAGGGACCGCAAATTTTTGGCAAAGCGTTGGGATCAGCCGCGCAAGGGTTTGCGTTTGCGGCGGTAGGCGGCGGGGATGCCTTGGACCTCGCGGTATTTGGCGACGGTGCGGCGGGCGATCTGCACCCCGGTTTCCTCGGTCAGCGCCATGGTCAGGGCGGCATCGGACAGCGGTTTGGCCGGGTTTTCGGCACCGATCAGGCGAGCCAGACGGTGGCGCAGGGCCGCGCCTGCCACTTGCGGACCATCCGGGTCGCCAATGGCGGCGCTGAACAGCTGGCGCAGCCACCACGTGCCATGGGCAGTGTCGATGCTGGCCCCGGCGACCACACGGCTGATGGTGCTTTCGTGCAGGTTCAGCGCCAGCGCCAGATCCGCCATGGTCATGGGGGCCAGTGCAACGGGGCCCAGCGCCAGCGCCTGTTGCTGACGCGCCAGGATTTCATGCGCCACCGCCAGCAAGGTGGTGTTGCGCGCCTGCACCATCCGCAGCACCGCGCGCGCGGCGGTCAGCTGCGCGCCGCCGCTGCCATCGTCGTGCACCCGCAGATCGGGCAGGGCCGAACGGTTCAGCGCCACTGCCCAGCCGCCATCCGGCAGGCTGCGCACCTCCAGATCGGGCTCGCGCAACTGTGCCGCCGCGATGGGCGAGAAATCGGTCCCCGGTTTGGGGTTCATCGCACGAATGCGGCGAAAGCGTTCCAGAATCTGCGCCTCTGTCACCGCGCAAATCCGGGCCAGCCGCGGCAGATCGCCTGCGGCCAGCAGATCAAGATGCCCCAGCAGGGCCGCCATCGGCGCATCCAGCAACCCTGAGTCCTTGGCCTGCAACAGCAGACATTCCGACAGGTTGCGGGCAAACAGGCCGGGCGGGTCAATGGTTTGCAGGCGGTGCAGCACAGCCTCAACCTCGGGCAGTGACGCGGTTGTCTCGGCCGCGATCCTGGCCAGAGGCACCCCCAGCCAGCCCGAGGGTTCCAGCGCATCGGTCAGCGCCAGCGCAATGCGGCGGTCGCGCGGGGGCAAGGGCATCAGGTCAATCGCGGCGATCACATGGGCATTCAGGCTGGGCGCGGCATCTGCGGGCTCTGGCAGAGCAGTGCCGCTGGCTTGCATCACGCCAGACCAGCGCGGCAGCCAGTCTTGCAGATCGGGCGCGGGGGCCGCAGACAGCCGCAAATGGGGATTGTCCGCCGCCTGTTCCTCCAGATACCGCGTCAGCCCCGCGGCATCGCTGCGCAGAAGTGTGATCGAGGTGAACAGGCTGGCGTTGAGCGCCAGCTTCTGGGTTTGGGTGAGGTTGATGCTGGGGCGGTTGCTGCGCATGGGCCAAGGTTAGGGGGTGTGGCAGCAGGGCGCAACCGGGGGTGCTGGCCATTGCGCACGCGCAGGCGTAGGCAGGGTGCAAAGCGAGGGCGCGATGCGGCAGGCAGATTTTCCCGTGGTCAAGGATTTGGTGCTGATCGGCGGCGGTCACGCACATGCCTTGGTGTTGAGGATGTGGGCGATGGATCCTGTGCCCGGCGTGCGGGTGACTGTGATCAACCCCGGCCCGGCCGCGCCATACACCGGAATGCTGCCCGGGCTGATCGCCGGGCATTACACGCGCGATCAGATCATGATTGATCTGGTGCGGCTGGCACGGTTCGCGGGCGCGCGGGTGATCCTTGACCGGGTTGTCGGGATCGACCGTGACGGCGGGCAGGTGCTGTTGGCCCGGCGTCCTCCGCTGGCTTATGATGTCGCGAGTGTTGATATCGGCATCGCCTCGGATCTGCCCGATCTGCCGGGCTATGCCGAACACGCGGTCGCGGCCAAACCCCTGGGCGGTTATGCGGACCGCTGGCAGGCGTTTCAGGAACGCGGGCTGCCGGCGGCGCGCGTGGTGATTGTGGGTGCGGGTGTGGGCGGGGTCGAGTTGGCGCTGGCCTCGGCGCATCGGTTGGGGGCCCCGGCCAAGGTCACGCTGCTGGAGCAGGGAGACACCGCCTTGCCCGCCATCGGCGCGGGCGCGCGGGGCGCGTTGCTGGCGCATCTGGACCGCGCCGGGGTGCGGCTGTTGACGGGCGCGCGGCCCGCGCGCATCGAGGCAGATGCGGTGGTGCTGGCGGATGGTCGCCGCTTGCCGTCCGATTTCACGCTGGCGGTGGCCGGGGCGCGACCGCAAGAGTGGCTGGCCGAAACCGGGCTTGCGCTGCATCAGGGGTTTGTCAGCATTGCCAATACCTTGCAAAGTTCAGACCCCGCGATTTTTGCCGTCGGGGATTGCGCATACATGGGCTTTGCGCCACGACCAAAGGCTGGCGTTTACGCTGTGCGCGCGGCCCCGGTCCTGCTGCACAACCTGCGCGCCGCGCTGTTGGGCGGGCCGATGCGCGCCTTTGCGCCACAGCGCGATTACCTGAAGCTGATCTCGACCGGCGGTCAGGGGGCGGTGGCGGACAAGTGGGGGCTGCCCTTGAATGGTGGCTGTCTGTGGCGGCTGAAGGACCGGATCGACCGCAAGTTCATGGCGAAGTTTGAGGATTATCCGGCGATGGCAGCGCCGGTGATCCCGGCGCGCGCCGTAAAGGGCTTGCGCGCGGCGATGGGGGACAAG
>JBIHZO010000241.1:0-5589 GCA_044231405.1 Cypionkella sp.
CCAACCACGGCACACCGTTCGGGGCGGGCGGTGAGTCTTACCTGCGCTTCAACCTTGCCTGCCCGCGCGCGCAGGTGATTGAGGCAGTTGCGCGTCTGCAGGCCGCATTCGCCGATCTGCAATGAAACAACTGGCGCGGATCTTTTCCGCGCTGGTTTTGCTGGCTTTTCTGTCTATGGGCGTGGCGCTGATCACTCTGCGTCCGCCCATAACGCCGATTTTGCCGCCTCTGGTGGGGCAGATAGACCGGATCATGGTTGAGAAATCTGCCCGGCGGATGACCCTGCTGCAAGACGGAAAACCGGTGCGTCTCTATCAGATCAGCTTGGGCTTTTCGCCCGCAGGTGACAAATCGCATCAAGGCGACGGTCGCACGCCCGAGGGAATTTACCGCATCAATCGCTTGAACAAAGGCAGCGCTTACCATCTGTCGCTGGGGCTGGATTACCCGCAGCCGGCCGACATCGCGGCGGCCAAAGCCGGCGGTTTTGACCCCGGCGGCGATATCATGATCCACGGCCAACCCAATGCCCTGCCCGATGCCGCGGTGATCAAAGGCGACTGGACGGCAGGCTGCATCGCCGTGTCAAACACTGAGATTCGTGAGATTTTTGCAGCCACGCCGCTGGGGACCGAGGTGGAGGTCAGGCCCTAGGCAGCAGGGCCACCGGTGCATTTTCGTCACGCCAATAGTCCAACGGAGCCTTGTCCGACACATGGGTCGAGCGTTTGAATTCACAAATCAGATCGCCGTTTTCCGACGAAGACGCCACAATCAGACATTGGAAGATATGCCGCGCGCCGTCATAGACATCCACCAATCCACGTAAATTCGGCGTCAGCGCACCGTCCAAAGCAAAGCCGTCATGCCAGAACCGCAGCACCGGAAACACCGCCTCACCCA
The DNA here is from genome assembly GCA_044231405.1 of Cypionkella sp. Lineage (GTDB taxonomy): Bacteria > Pseudomonadota > Alphaproteobacteria > Rhodobacterales > Rhodobacteraceae > Cypionkella. Next base: position 905 of record JBIHZO010000241.1, read on the forward strand.
CCTGCACGCGCAGCCGCGACTTTCGGGTTTGCGCCTGCTTGCGCGCCGCGTCCAAACCTTCACGCACTTCTTTCGGCAGGAATTCCAGCATCTTGGCCTCCATCACTGAGAGTAAGACTGTCGCAAGCGGACGTAAAGAATATGACTGTCGTTGACTCATCACACAAAAGTTGATCACCCGTGGCGCGTTTGTCACAGTTTTGTGCCGGCCCGTTGCGCGACAGGCGGATGTGGGTCAAGTGCGACGGTCACATGCCCTCGTCACGCTGCCGGGTGGCGCGCCGCCACGCGGTGCAGTTTGACACCATCGCGTCCATCAGACCGCGCCACAGCGGCAGGGTTTCCGGGCTGGCCAGAAGCGTGATTCGGGTTTCGCCGTGGTGAATGTCCATCGGCGCAATGGGATGCGCGGCCGTCCATTCCGCACATTGGGCAGGGCTGGCGCGCAGTGGCCAAGCAAAAGAAAGCTGCCAACCAGCGCCCATCCGCGTTGCGGTGAACTCTGGCAAAACGGCCGTCGAGCGGGCACAGATCACGCCATCGACAGTTTCAACGCGCGCAAACCCGGCCGCGCGCAAGGCCTGCTCCATCACGCCACCAGCGCCTCGGCGCGCTTCAGATCGACCGATACCAGTTGACTAACCCCTTGCTCTGCCATCGTAACCCCGAACAACCGATCCATCCGCGCCATGGTAACGGCGTGGTGGGTGATGATCAGGAACCGGGTTTCGGTGCGGCGGGTCATCTCGTCCAACAGGTCACAAAACCGGGTCACGTTGGCATCATCCAAGGGCGCGTCCACCTCGTCCAACACACAGATCGGCGCGGGGTTCGCAAGGAAGACACCAAAGATCAGGGCCAGCGCCGTCAGCGTCTGCTCGCCCCCCGACAGCAGCGACAGCGTCGCCAGTTTCTTGCCCGGCGGTTGGCACATGATTTCCAAGCCCGCTTCCAGTGGATCGTCCGATTCGACCAGCACCAGCCGCGCCTCACCACCATTGAACAGATGGGTGAACAGAGTGCCGAAATTGGCGTTGACCTGCTCAAAGGCAGTCAGCAACCGCTCACGCCCTTCGCGGTTCAGGCCAGAAATTCCGGCCCGCAGTTTTTTGATCGCCTCTTCCAGGTCGCCCTTTTCCTTGGCCAGCGCATCATATTCGTCATTCACCGTTTTGGCGTCTTCCTCCGCGCGCAGGTTCACCGCGCCCATCGCGTCGCGCTGGCGTTTCAGGCGCTGCACGTCGGTGTCCAGGCTTTCGGCGTCGGGCATCTTGTCGGGGTCGACCTTCAGCGTGTCCAACAATTGCGCAGGTGTGGCCTCGGCCTCCTCCATGATGCGTTCGGCAGCATAGGCCATCGTGGCGCGCGCGGCTTCGGCGCGGGCCTCGGCGCGGGCGCGGGCCTCACGCGACTCACCAGCCAGCCGTTCGCCGTCACGCTCGGTGTCACGGGCGCTGCGCAGCGCGGCTTCGGCGACCGACAGCGCATCAGCGGCGACGGCGCGGCGGGCCTCGGCAGTGGCGATGGCGTCGGACAGTTCCTCGCGCTTGATGGCAATTTCTTCGGGGGCAGCAGAGGCTTCGGCCAATTCCTCTTCGGTTTCCGCCTTGCGCGCCGCCAGTTCGGCGATGCGCTTTTCGGCTGTCTCAAGCCGATGCCGCCAGCCGGACAGTTCCTTGACCGCCTCTTGCCGCCGTCGCACCCGCGCATCGCCTTCGCGGCGCAATTCGTCATGGCCAGAGCGACGGGCCATCATGGTGATGCGCGCGGCTTCAACCACCTGTTTCGCGGCCTCGACTGCCGCGCGGGCATCGTCCAGATCAGGCAAATCGTCCACCGCCGCCGCAGCCTCGTCCAGCCGGTCGCGCGCCTCGGCTGCCTCTTCGTCATAGCGGGCCACCGACAGACGGGCGGCCTCCAGCTTGCCGCCAGCGATGGATTTGTCCGCCTCGGCACGGGCGGCCATGCGACCAGCCTCGGCCACGCGGGTATCTGCAGCCCGGCGGGCGTCGCGGGCCATCTGGTCGGCGCGGGCCAGATCGGCAAGCCGCGATTGGAGTTGCGCATGGGCCTGCGATGCGCCGGTGGCACGCGCCGCGACTTCTTCCAGATCGCGTTTCAGCGCCGTCAGACGGTTCAATTGCTGCAAGCGCAAGGCCGCCGCCGATGGCGCATCCTCGGCCCCGGCGCGGAAGCCATCCCAGCGCCACAAATCACCCTCGCGGCTGACCAGCCGTTGACCGGGCTGCAACGCCATTTGCAGATGTGGCCCGGCTTCGCGGTCCACCAGCCCGATTTGCTGCATCCGCCGCGCCAGAACATCGGGGGCCCGCACATGCTCCGACAAGGGCAAAATGCCAGTGGGCAGCGCTTGCGGATCAGCATAGCCGGGCAAGACCACCCAACCCGAAGGCCGATCGCTGCCAATTTCAGGCGCGCGCAAGTCGTCGGCAAGCGCCGCACCCAGCGCCTTTTCCAGCCCCGGTTCCACCTGCAAACGGTCCAGCACCTGATGCCCGGCTTGCGCCTCACGCTCTACCAGCTTGGCCAGGGCCGCGACTTCGGCGCGCAGGGCAGATGCCTCGCCCTCGGCTTCGGACCGCGCGGCACGGGCTTCGGCCTCACGCCCCTGCACCTCGGCACGGGCGTCTTCGGCGGCGAGCAATGCCTCTTCGCAAGCCTCGGCCAGCGCTGCAGCGGCCTCTTGCGACTCCTCAGCCCCCTCAAAAGCATCGGTTGCCGCAGCCAAGGCCGCCTCTGCCGCCCCAACCGCCTCCCGCGCCCGTCCGGCTTCAGCCTCGGCCTTGGCCACTCCGGCCCGGCTGTCCGACAGCATCCGCTGCACCGATTGATGACGGGCGCCCAGACGGGCGGCGTCTTCGGTGGCCTGCGACAGCACTTGTTCGCGGTCGGTCAGGGCCGCCGATGCCGCGCGTGCCACCTCTGCCGCCTCGGCCAACCTGTCCTCGTGGCCTTCATGGGCGCGCAGCAATTGGTCCACTTCCCAATCCAGCCGCGCAATCACCTCGCCAGCATCACGGTTCAGTCCCGCCTCACGGTCCCCGTCCCGCGCCAGTTCGGCAATGCGCCCCCGCAGGGTGTCGATCATCGCCCGCGCCCGGGCTTCCTGTTCGCCCAACTGATCGCGCTGCACCATCAACCGCTGAAGGATCGCCGCTGCAATCGCCTCTTCTTCGCGCAAGGGCGGCAGGGCATCTTCAGCGGCCTCCACCTGCTTGGCGGCCAGACGGGCGGCGGCTTCGGCTTGCGCGGCCATCGTCACGCGCTGGCGCAGCAACCCATCCGCCTCCGCCCGTGCCAGATCAGCCTCGCGCCAGCGGCGGTACAAAAGCTGCCCCTCGACGCGGCGCAATTCTTCACCGATTTCGCGATAGCGCGCCGCCTGTTTGGCCTGCCGCGTCAGCATCGACAACTGCTGGGCCATCGACTCCAGCACATCATCGACCCGCAGCAGGTTCGCCTCGGCCCCGGTCAGTTTCAGCTCTGCCTCATGCCGCCGTGCATAAAGGCCGGAAATCCCGGCGGCCTCTTCCAAGATCCGCCGCCGCGCTTTGGGCTTGGCGTTGATCAGTTCAGAAATCTGCCCTTGCCGCACCAAGGCCGGACTGTGTGAGCCGGTTGAGGCATCGGCAAACAGCATCTGCACATCACGCGCGCGGACATCCTTTGTGTTCAGCTTGTACGCCGACCCCGCATCCCGCGTGATCCGCCGCACGATTTCAATGCTGTCGGCATCGTTGAAACCCGACGGCGCAAGGCGGTCCGAGTTGTCCAACACCAGCGCCACTTCGGCAAAGTGCCGCGCGCCCCGTGTTGCGGCACCGTTGAAGATTACATCTTCCATCCCGCCGCCGCGCATCGCCGAGGGGCGGTTTTCACCCATCACCCAGCGCATCGCCTCCAGCAGATTGGATTTGCCACAGCCGTTCGGGCCGACGACACCCGTCAGCCCGTCGTGGATCACCAGATCGGTGGGGTCCACAAAGCTTTTGAAGCCGTTCAGCCGCAGCTTGGTAAAGCGCAAAGGGATGGTCCTTGATTCCTTCCGGTCGCTCAGTGTCGCGGGACGGCAGGGGGCCGTCAACCGGCATGGCCCTTTATCTGGAGGGATGGGCGGCTTTATCCACACGATCTTGACGCGGGCTTTGGAACATTGCGCCATCGTGCAGAGCGGTTGCAGATTTGACGGGAGTTGCCCCCAAACCGGGCGCACGTTTCCGGGCAAGCTGTCGCACGCGCGTCACGCAATCGGGCGGGCGCGGGATGCGGGGTTGGCAGCCGTGGAACTGCAACGCGGATCGCGGTGTTGGAGAACCACGCCACCTTTGCCGCCTTGGGCTTTGTGAAAACCGAGCGAACGGCGCATAAGGGGACCAAGCGCCCCGCCACCCTGACCTTTCGCAAAGCCATAGGCCCCTGATGATAAACGCCCTGCTTGCCCTGCTGATCTGTCAACTGCTGGGCGAAACCGTATCCCGAACGCTGAACCTGCCACTCCCCGGCCCGGTGTTGGGGATGATCCTGCTGGTGGTGGCACTGGCACTGTCGCCGAAGCTGGTGACGCTGGTCCGACCCGTGGCCACGGGCATCCTGTCGCATATGTCGCTGCTGTTCGTCCCTGCGGGCGTCGGAGTGGTCGGCCATTTCGGGGCCTTGGGCGGCCA
>JBIHZO010000242.1:0-5584 GCA_044231405.1 Cypionkella sp.
TGCAGCGCGCGACCCACCTGACCCCCGCCAATCGCAAAAGGTGGGACATCCGCAAACAGCTGGAACGCAAACTGGCCAAGCAGGCCGCGGCGCTACCCAACCCGCAACAGGTGCCATCATGACCCCCGAATTGACCGTTCTCGCTTTGGCTGGGCTGCTGCAAGCTGTGCAACTATCGTTGTTTGCCACCCCCGCCAACCGCGAAATCGGCACAGATTTCACCACAGGCCCGCGCGACGTTCCGCCCAAACGCCAGTTGTCCACAACCACCGCACGCCTGCAACGCGCGATGAACAACCATTTTGAAGGGCTGATCCTGTTCACCCTCGCCGTGGTTGTGGTTACGCTGGGGCATCAATCGACCATCGTCACCCAATATGCTGCCTACGCCTATCTCATCGCCCGCATCCTTTACGTTCCGGCCTATGTCCTTGGCCTGACCCCGTGGCGGTCGGTGATCTGGGCCGTGGGCTTTGTCGCTACCCTGATCATGATCACGGCCGCCTTAATATAACGTGAACGCCACCGCCGCCGCGTCGGGACGCAAACCCGACGCAAACCTGACGCAAACCTGACGCTGAAATCCAAAGGAAACGACCCATGGCAAGCTTTGACGCAATCATCATCGGCGCGGGCCCCGGCGGCTATGTCTGCGCCATCCGGGCCGCCCAATTGGGGCTGAATGTGGCCGTGGTCGAAGGCCGCGACACCCTTGGCGGCACCTGCCTCAACGTCGGCTGCATTCCGTCCAAAGCGTTGTTGCACGCCACCCATTCTCTTCACGAAGTCCATGAAAACTTTGAGAAAATGGGTCTGATGGGCGGCGCGCCCACGGTCGATTGGCTGAAAATGCAAGCCTACAAGGCGGATGTGGTCTCGGGCAATACCAAAGGCATCGAGTTTCTGTTCAAAAAGAACAAAATCACTTGGCTGAAGGGCTGGGCAACTCTGACCGCGCCCGGCAAAGTGCAGGTCGGCGACGAAGTCCATGAGGCGAAAAACATCGTGATAGCAACGGGTTCCGAGCCATCCTCGCTGCCCGGCGTCACCGTTGATGAAACCATCGTCGTCACCTCGACAGGGGCACTGACGCTGCCATCAATCCCAAAATCCATGGTGGTGATCGGCGCGGGCGTGATCGGTCTGGAAATGGGCTCGGTCTACGCGCGTCTTGGCACGGCGGTGACGGTGATCGAATATCTGGACGCCATCACCCCGGGCATGGACGCCGAAGTGGCCAAAGCCTTTCAAAAAATCTTGACCAAACAAGGCCTTAAGTTCATCATGGGCGCGGCTGTGCAGGGTGTCGAGACCACAAGTGACATCGCGAAAGTCACCTATAAACTGCGCAAGAACGACACCGAAACCACCCTTGACGCAGAGGTGGTTCTGGTGGCCACCGGCCGCAAACCCTATCTGACCGGTTTGGGACTCGAAGCACTGGGGGTTGAAATGCTGCCGCGTGGACAAGTCAAGACAGACGCGCATTTTGCAACCAATATCAAAGGCTTGTATGCCATCGGTGACGCGATTACCGGCCCGATGCTGGCCCACAAGGCCGAAGATGAAGGCATGGCACTGGCGGAAATCTTGGCGGGAAAGGCGGGCCACGTTAACTATTCCGTCATTCCTGGCGTGATATACACCAGCCCGGAAGTGGCATCCGTGGGGGCAACCGAAGAGCAACTGAAAGAACAGGGCCGCGCTTACAAGGTGGGAAAATTCCCCTTCATGGGCAATGCGCGTGCGAAGGCCGTCTTCCAGGCCGAAGGATTTGTGAAACTGTTGGCTGATGCCGCCACTGACCGCATTTTGGGGGCGCACATCATTGGCCCTGCTGCGGGTGATCTGATCCACGAGGTCTGCGTTGCAATGGAGTTCGGCGCATCGGCACAAGATCTGGCCCTTACCTGCCACGCTCACCCCACCTATAGCGAGGCTGTGCGCGAAGCAGCCCTCGCCTGCGGTGACGGCGCGATCCACGCCTGATTCCATCTGTCTGTCACTATCTGCGGGGGTCAGACGGCCCCCTTCTTGAGGCCTGACGAGCCTTATGCGCTCTTCCACAACCAATCCAACAGCCCCGAGGGCCCGCCTTCGGGGGTGATCCCCATCACCAATGCCGCCTCCATCGCGCCATCCGGTTCGGTCATCTTTACCCGCGCATGGGCCCCATTACCCGCATCGGCGGCAATGGTATCGTCGGCATTCCGCGTATTGCGGGCGCCATCGCGCGCGTAGGCCTCATGGTCATCGTAGATCGCTTGATTGACCGCCTCGTCAAAGAAAATCTGGCTGGTCAGCACCATGTTGCCGTCCAGATGGACCATGCAATGCATATGGGTGGTGCGCCCCGGATACCAACCCGGAAAAATGGTCTGAAACGTCACAACGCCTGTGGAATCAGTGGCTTGCGTGCCACGCAAGAAGGTCTGCCCCACGGCATCAGCGCCGCTGGCCAAGTTCCGGACGCCGGAATAAACCCCGCCTGCATCGCAGTGCCACAGATCCACCCGCGCGCCCTCAACTGGGGTGCAATCCGCCCTCACCACCTGCAAGCGCAAGGTCATCGGCAAACCCGGCCGCCCTTCAGTGATATCTGACCGCACCAGCTTCGGATCGACATAAAACGGCCCCGCGTTCAATTCGGGCGACACCAGAAAGACATCGGTCGATATCAACCCGGCCCCCTGAACCTCGGCCAGAACAGCACCAGGCACGGCCGCCACGGCGGGTGCGAATGTCAACGCTTTCAGCAGCGTACGGCGGTCAAGGGTGGAAAGCGGGCGCATGGGGGCTCCTGTTTCTGTTCCCCGTCTAACGCCCGTAGGTCAGCATTCCGTCGCGCCTGACTCAAGTTGCATTCAGCCCGCTGGAAAAACTCGCCCTAGCTGGCCAGATGCCGCAGCCCTTGGGTCACATCGGTGCGCACGGCCAGCCGCAGCCCCGGTTCATCCCCGGCTCGCAACGCTGCCAGAATCATCCGGTGGTGCTGCGGCATGTCGCGTCTGCGCAACTTCTGGTATAGGGCACGCATGGTTGGCCCAAGCTGCAGCCAGACCGTCTCGCACAGAGCCAACATCGCCGGGGTCTGCGCGCGCAGGTAAAGCGTGCGGTGAAACTCCAGATTGGTGCGCACATAGCCCACCGCGTCCTGATTCATCACCGCCTCTTGGTTCAGCGCATTGATCGCGGCCAGCCTGTCAATCAGCGCGAAATGCGCCCGAGGCAGCGCGCGCGATGCCATCTCAGGCTCCAGCATGGCGCGGATTGCCGCCAGTTCCTCGATCCGGTCCGGCGTCAGTTCCGGCGTGGAAATCCGCCCCGAAGATGACATCGTGAACGCGCCCTCCGCAACCAGTCTACGCACAGCTTCGCGCGCCGGGGTCATCGAGACGCCGAACTGTTCCGCCAACCCGCGCAGGGTCATCGTCTGACCGGGGTCCATCTCTCCGTGCAGCACCTGCTGGCGCAGCGTACGGTAGACCCGCTCATGGGCAGAGGCGTTGGGATCGGCAAGACGCGGGGAAAGGGGGCGGGGTTGAATGGACATGGCACAGCCAAACACCGGCACAGGCTGCGGTCAATCCCCCGCATCAAAGCGGTAGGCCTGCAAGGCCCCACCCTGACGCTTCAGCCACGCCCGTTCCGTTTGCCATCCCGGAAAAATCTGTTCCACCACAGCCCAGTAGGCTGCCGAGTGGTTCATCTGGATCAGATGTGCCACCTCATGCGCGGCCACATAGTCCAGGACACGCGGCGGGGCCATGATCAGCCGCCAAGAATACATCAGCGACCCATCGGCGGTGCAAGACCCCCAGCGTGACCTTGTGTCGCGCAAAGTGATCCGCGTCACCCGCCGCCCCACCGCCGCCGCATAGTGGTCGGTCGCCTGCGCCAGCCGGTCCCGCGCCAGCACCCGCAGATAGGTCGCCACCCGCACCCCCGCGCGGTCCGGGTTGCCGGGCACAAGCAGCGCATCGCCCTCGATCCGTATCGACCGGCCAGCCTCTGATTGCACCTGCATCATCCGGCCTTGCACCGGGATCACGGACCCGATCCCCACCACACCCAGCACCGGCATCTTTGCCAGCGCCGCCCGGATCCAACCTTCCTGCGCATGGGCAAAGGCCATCGCCTCGGCCTCCTGCGCGCGCGCGGGCAGCGACAGCGTCACGCGTCCATCGGCCTGGCTCACCCGCAAAGAGAATCGCCGCGCGCGGGCGGACCGGCGCAGGGTGATTTCAATTGCGGGAGGGCCGGGCAGGACGGGCATTTGACCTCTTGGCAAGACGCTACAGAGTAGCCATATGCGCCAAAGCAACCGGCATTGCAAAAGCCTTTGACAGTCGCCCGACAGTATGGCAAGCGCATGCTTTGTTGAATATCCGCCTGCAAAGGCCCGCCCAAAAAAGGGAATACCATGCCCAAGGCCGAATGGGGTGTAAAGCGCGTCTGCCCCACCACTGGGAAACGCTTTTACGACCTGAACCGCTCGCCCATCGTCAGCCCCTACACGGGCGAAGTCGTTGATATCGAAAGCGCACGCCGCAAGATGGCCGCTGCCGTGATCGCGCGCGTGCAGCCTGAAAAGGACGATGACGCCGTTCTGGTCGACGATCTGGAAGCCGATGATGATCTGCTGGTCGCCGGCGTTGCCGATGATGCCGAGATCGACGACGAGCTGCTCGAAGATGACGCCGATGACAACGTCTCGCTGGACGATCTTGCCGACGTGGCAGGCGACGAAGAAGACGTCTAAGCCATTGAACCCAATCCCGCTTTGTTCCTTGGGGACAGAGCCGCTGCAGGTTTGAAAAACAAAGGGCCGGGCGCGACAAGGTTGCATTTTTCCACTTGCACCCCAACGCGCCCTCCCCTAAACAACGCCCAAGATGCAGCCCATGCGTCGGACGACACGGTAAGGGGTCATAGCTCAGATGGGAGAGCGCTTGAATGGCATTCAAGAGGTCGGGAGTTCGATCCTCCCTGGCTCCACCAGTCTGCGGCACTCAAGCCTCTGAGTTATATGGGCTTTTGGTTCGGGCGACATGCTTTTCCCTCCATTGGTCCCGCCACGCGGCGCAAAAGCTTGGGTTTCCCTTCCTCCTCCGGCCGGCAATCGCTCGCCGTGTCATTCCGTCAAATGGCGGATCGAGAGGAAGTAAAAATGGACGATCAATCAAGCATCAGCGAAATCGGCAAACTCTTTGCCAAGTGGTGCGAATCGCAAGCAAGCGCGGACGGCGCTATCGGTTTTGACGATGCCGAACTCAACGCCATTCGTGACCAAATTAGACAGCTAGAGCGCGATGTTTGCGCAAGCCCGCCAACCTCCCCTCAAGACGTATGACGCAAGGTTGTGATGCTATTGGACCAGCCGACCGAATTTCAACGCGGACAGGAGGCAATTGTCTTTAGGCTTGCGCGCTCCGCCTTGGGTCTGCCATTGAACCTGCCCAGCTCTTGAAACCTGCGCGGCTTTGTCTGATTTGCGGGCCCGCGATTTCTGCGCCAGCAAAGGCACTTTGGCACCACCCCCGCGCAGATCGCGCGCAGATCGGAGTGGGGGGGGGTATGCCGA
>JBIHZO010000243.1:0-5570 GCA_044231405.1 Cypionkella sp.
AATGGGTTTTGGGCGCGATTGGCGGGCTATATGGGGGCGTGTCGGGGGTCTGGGGGCCGCCTTTGTTGGTCTATCTGCTGTCGATCGGCGCTCAGAAGGTGGAAACCATCCGGGTGCAGGGCGTGGTGTTCCTGTTGGGCGCAACGGTGCTGTTTGGGGCCCATCTGCAATCGGGGCTGCTGACGCCACCCAACACCGCGTTTTCGGCGGCCTTGGTGCTGCCTGCGGTGCTGGGGCAAAGCCTTGGGCTGGCAATCCAGGACCGTCTGGATCAGGCCCGGTTTCGCCGCTGGACCCAGGTTTTGCTGGTGGTGACGGGCTTGAACCTGATGCGCCGCGCCTTCGGAATTTAGGTCCAAACGTTAAGATTGGGTTAAATTGCCCACCCCAACCCATTGAAAAAGAAGGCCCCGCCAAGGGTCCCGAGTTGGGACCGCGGCTGGGCCTCCCAAATCACCCGATCGCTGCGGCCTTCACGTCGGCATCAATGAACGGCACATATTGCCCGAAATTCTCGGCGAACATGCCCACCAGTTTCTCCGCCTGCGCATCATATGCCGCCGGATCCACCCAAGTCTTGCGCGGGTTCAAAAGGGTCGCATCCACGCCCGGAACCGCCACCGGAACCTCAAACCCGAAGTTCGGATCGCGGCGGAATTCCACGCCCGCCAAAGACCCATCCAGCGCCGCCGTCAACAAGGCCCGCGTCGCCTTGATCGGCATCCGCTTGCCGGTGCCGTAAGCCCCGCCCGTCCAACCGGTGTTGACCAGCCAGCAGGTCGCTCCGAACTGCGCGATCTTTTCCTGCAACAGCTTGCCGTAAACCTCGGGCCGACGCGGCATGAACGGCGCGCCGAAGCAGGTGGAAAACGTCGGCGTCGGCTCCACAATCCCGCGCTCGGTCCCCGGCGTTTTCGAGGTAAAGCCTGACAGGAAATGATACATCGCCTGCGCTGGGGTCAGCCGCGCAATCGGCGGCAACACCCCATAGGCGTCGCAGGTCAGCATGATCACATTCTTCGGCGCACCGCCCAACCCGGTGGCAGAGGCGTTGGAAATGTAGTCCAACGGATAGGCGCAGCGCATGTTCTGCGTCAGGCTGGCATCCTCGAAATCCAGTTCCAGCGTTTCGGGGTCGTAGACCATGTTCTCTACCACAGTGCCGAATTTCGACGTCGTGGCATAGATTTCCGGCTCTGCTTCGGCCGACAGGTTGATGGTCTTGGCATAGCAGCCGCCTTCAAAGTTGAAGGTGCCACGGTCCGACCAACCGTGTTCATCATCGCCAATCAAGATCCGCGACGGATCAGCCGAAAGCGTGGTTTTGCCAGTGCCTGACAAACCAAAGAACACCGCCGTATCCACCGGATTGCCAATCGCATGGTTGGCCGAGCAATGCATCGGCATCACGCCCTTTTCCGGCAAAAGGTAGTTCAGCAGCGTGAACACCGCCTTCTTGTTCTCGCCCGCATAGGCCGTGTTCCCGATCAGGATCAGCTTCTTGTCGAAATTCAGCGCCACCACCGTCGAAGTGCGGCAGCCGTGACGCTCGGGATCGGCCTCAAACGTCGGGCAGTTGATCACGGTCCATTCGGGGACAAAGCTGTCCAACTCGGTGCGTTCCGGCCTGCGCAGCATGTGGCGGATGAACAGCCCGTGCCAAGCCAGTTCCGTGACCATGCGCACGTCCAGACGGTGCACCGGGTCGGCCCCGCCGAACAGGTCCTGAACGAAATAATCGCGCCCTTTCATATGGGCCAGCATATCGGCATGCAGACGGTCAAACGCCTCGGGCGACATTGCCTTGTTGTTTTCCCACCAGATGGTGTTTTCGACCGAGGCCGTCCGCACCACGAATTTGTCCTTCGGCGACCGCCCGGTGAACTGCCCGGTGCTGCACAAAAACGCGCCGCCCTTGCCCAGACGTCCCTCGCCGCGCGCGATGGCGGCCTCCATCAAAGCTGGCTCAATGTAGTTGTAATAGACGTTGCCCAGCCCGCTGATGCCCTGATCTTCCAATGTATGCAATGGGTTCACGCGTCCGTTCGTCATCCTGCAAGCTCCCTTTTCCGCCCCGACAGGCGGTGTCATTTCTGAAATTCAGGCACCCGGGCCAATGGGTTGCCTTCGGAGAGCGCCGACGAGCAGCACTCTTGGGCCCGCTATACCACGCGCCCGAAATCAGGAATAGGACGCTTTGGCACAGTTAGCGCAACCACGACCAGGTTAGCGCAACCAACTGGCGCACCCATGCCTGACTGCGGCAAATTAGTCATTCCTTTGGGGATTTCGGGTATCAATAGATAGGCAATCCAGGGTGATTCGCAGTTAACGGTTGATTCCTTGGGGTAAAAAACAGAATGTTGGAAAAAATTTGGCAAGCCGAGCAGAATAGGGAAGCCCAAACATGGCAAGGATCGCCCTTGTAGATGACGACAGGAATATCCTGACGTCTGTTTCGATGACTTTGGAGGCAGAGGGTTTTGAGGTTGAAACCTTCAACGACGGTCAGTCCGCGCTGGATGCCTTCAACCGCCGCATGCCGGACATGGCCGTGCTGGATATAAAGATGCCCCGGATGGATGGGATGGATCTGCTGCAACGCCTGCGTCAGAAAACGCAGATGCCGGTGATCTTCCTGACCTCGAAGGATGATGAGATTGATGAAGTGTTGGGCCTGCGAATGGGTGCCGACGATTATGTGAAGAAACCCTTCAGCCAGCGCCTTCTGGTAGAACGTATCCGCGCGCTCTTGCGGCGCAATGATGCGATTGCCACCGGCGAAGTGGCCGTGACCGAAGAAACCAAGATCATGGAGCGCGGCCATCTGCGCATGGACCCGCTGCGTCATTCGGTGGCGTGGAAGGGTCAGGATGTCTCGCTGACTGTGACGGAATTCATGCTGTTGCAGGCATTGGCACAGCGCCCCGGTTTCGTGAAATCGCGTGATCAACTGATGGACGTGGCCTATGATGATCAGGTCTATGTCGATGACCGCACAATCGACAGCCATATCAAACGTTTGCGCAAGAAAATGCGCGCTGTGGATGATGAATTTTCGGCAATCGAAACGCTGTATGGCATTGGCTATCGTTACAACGAAGAATGACAGCCGTTCCGAACATGTCGATCAAAGACAAGCCGTCGATCAAGCCGGGTGAATTGCTGTTGGGCGAAGACTGGGTGTCGCCCGACGCCGTGGCCGACCCCGCCTTGCGTGAGGGCCGGGGGCGGCGCGGGCTTGTGGCGCTGAACCGCTCGCCATTGGCGCGCAAGATCATTGTGTTCAATCTTTTGGCCCTGGTCGTGCTGGTGTCCGGCGTTCTGTTCATGAACCCCTTCCGCGACAGCCTTGTCTTGCAACGCGAGCAAGGGCTCGTGACCGAAGCCGAACTGATTGCCGACGTGGTCGAAGCTGCAGCGGCCACAACCGCCGGCCAGTTGCCGCGCAGTCTGGACCAGATCGGCATAGGTCCGGGGGTTGAAGTGTTTCTGTTCGATCCGACCGGGGCTTTGGTCGCGCGTGGCATTGGCCAACCCCGTCAGGCGACGGGCATGGCGGTCAAGGAACGCTCTGCCATCATCACGAATTTCCTGAATGCGATTTGGGACGGCGTCTCAGGTCTGCTGGGCGGCCGCGATCAACAGAATACGGCGATCAGTGGCGAGGTTTTGGCCCGCGATCTGTTCTCGCAGGCCATGGGTGGCCAAACGGCCGTCAACACGGCGCAGGGCGGCGAAGGCGGCGCCTTGTTCTCCGTGGCAACGCCGGTCAAGCTGGGCGCGCAGGTGATTGGTGCCGTGGCGCTGACTTCGGCTGAGGGTGAAATCGACCGGCTGGTGCGCTATGAGCGCGAGCAGGTTTTGCAGATGTTCGTGATCGCACTTCTGGTGTCGATCGGCCTGTCTTTGGTGTTGGCTTCAACCATCGCCAACCCGCTGTCGGATCTGGCGGCGGCGGCCGAATTGGGTCGGGACCGCGACGCGCGCAAAATGTCGCCGGGCCGGGTGCGGATCCCTGATCTGGCCGCACGTCCCGATGAGATTGGGCGGTTGTCGGTGGCCATGCGGGGCATGGTGGCCGCACTTTACGACCGGATCGAGGCGAACGAACAATTCGCCGCCGACGTTGCGCATGAAATCAAGAACCCGCTGGCCAGTCTGCGGTCTGCGGTGGGGTCGATGCGGATGGTCAAAAAAGACGAACACCGTGAGAAACTGCTGGACGTGATCGAACATGACGTGCGCCGGATGGACCGGCTGGTTTCCGACATCTCGAACGCTTCGCGGCTGGACTCTGAGCTGGTCAAAGAGGAAGAGGCCGAGTTCAATCTGATCAAAACGCTCACCAATCTGGCCGACTATCTGGGCGATCAGGCCAAGGGCAAGGGCGTTGAGTTCATTACCGATTTCCCATCCGATCAGATCATGGTCCATGGGTTGGAGGCACGGCTTGCGCAGGTGTTCGTCAATTTGATCACCAATGCCGTCTCCTTCTGCGAAGACGGCGATGCGGTGCGGGTCTGGGCGCGGCGGCGGGAAAACCGGGTGCTGATCGTGGTCGAAGACACCGGTCCGGGCATTCCCGAGGCGGCGCTGACCAAGGTGTTCAAGCGGTTCTATTCGGACCGGCCGGCGACCCATTTTGGCAACAACTCCGGCCTTGGCCTGTCGATCTCGAAGCAAATTGTCGAGGCGCACGGCGGCGTGATCTGGGCCGAAAACATCCGGCCAACCAATGCCGACGCCACTTCGGAACCGCTGGGCGCGCGGTTTGTGGTGGGTCTGCCGGTGTGATCCCTGCGCGGGGGACTGAAATCCTGCATGCAAGCTGTGTGGCTCTGGACGGCCGGGGTCTGCTGATCCTTGGTCCGTCAGGATCCGGCAAATCGGCGCTGGCGCTGCAACTGATGGCCTATGGCGCGCAGCTGGTGGCCGATGACCGCACCGAGATCGCCCGCGAGGGCGATGCATTGATGGCGCGCTGTCCCCCGGCGATCTCCGGCCTGATAGAGGCGCGGGGCATGGGAATTCTGCGCGCGCCCCCCCTGTCGCAGGCCGCGGTGGTGCTGGTCGTTGATCTGGGGCGCATGGAAACCGACCGTTTGCCACAACGCCGCGTCATAACGATGCTTGGGCTGCCGATTGACCTTGTTCTTGCAACGCAGAACGATCATTTTGGTTCAGCCCTATGTTGCTATCTGCGTGGCGGGCGGCAGGAATGATGGAATTCTTCCAATGCACCAAAGCCTTGACCCCATCCAAGAACACCGTCTGGTTCTGATCACCGGGCCTTCGGGCGCGGGCCGGACCACGGCCATCCATGCGCTGGAGGATCTGGGGTTCGAGGTGATCGACAATCTGCCGCTTTCGCTTGTGCCGCGTCTGACCGATGGTCCCGGCTTGGGCCGTCCCATTGCGCTTGGCCTCGATGTGCGCAACCGCGATTTCAATGCCACCACCCTGATCGATCTGATTGACACGCTGACCCACGACCCGCGCGTCAGTCTGGAACTGCTGTACATCGACTGCGCGCCGTCCGAACTGATCCGGCGGTATTCCCAAACCCG
>JBIHZO010000244.1:0-5551 GCA_044231405.1 Cypionkella sp.
GATCTTTGGCGATGTGACCAACGAGATGGTGATTTCCAAAGAGGAAATCTTTGGCCCTGTGCTGGCAATCCTGCCCTATGACAGCATTGATGACGCGGTGCGGATGGCCAATGACACGGTCTACGGTTTGGCCGCCTATATCGCCGGCCCGGTCGAAGAGGCCATTCCGATCGCGCGGCGTTTGCGCGCGGGCACGGTCAACCTGAACTATCCCGATTGGGACACTTCGGCGCCGTTTGGCGGCTACAAACAGTCGGGCAATGGCCGTGAATATGCCGATTGGGGCATCCATGACTTCTGCGAAATCAAGGGCATCGTCGGTTACGGGGCCTGACCACTTGGGGCGGCCCCAGTGCCGCCCCACATCCAAACGGGGATAGCATGCATTACGGATATATCGGCCTTGGCAATCTTGGCGCGAACTGTGCCGCTTGTCTGATCAAAGCGGGTTTTGCGGTGACGGTGTTCGATCTGAACCCCAAACTGGCCGAACGGTTGGTGGCGATGGGGGCGACGCTGGCCCCGAGTGCCGAGGCTTTGGCGGCCTCAGTCGATCATGTGATCACCTGTCTGCCGTCGCCTGCGGTGTCGGAACGGGTGTTGCGGTCGATTCTGCCACAGATGAAGCCGGGGGCAAGTTGGGTCGAGATGTCCACCCTGGGCCGGGATGAGGTGCTGAAACTGGCCGCGATCGCCGCAGATGCGGGCGTGGCGATGATGGAACTGCCGGTCACGGGTGGCGTGCATCTGGCGGCGCAGGGCAAGATCACCATGCTGGCCGGTGGCAGCAAGGACCTGTTCGATCTGCATCAGGGCGCGATGCAGGCGATGGGTGACAAGATTTTCCACATGGGGCCGTTGGGGTCTGCCTGCATCATCAAGGTCATCACCAACATGTTGGCCTTCATCCATCTGAAGGCCACCTCTGAGGCGCTGATGCTGGCCAAGCGCGGCGGGCTTGATCTGGCGCAGGCGCATGCGGCGATTGCGGCCTCGTCGGGCAATTCCTTTGTGCATGAAACCGAGGGCGCGCTGATCCTGAACGGGTCCTATGACGTGGCCTTCAACATTGATCTGGCGTTGAAGGATCTGGGCTTTGCCTTGGGCTTCGGCAAGGAATTCGGGGTGCCGCTGGATCTGGCTTCGATGACCAACCAGACCTATGTCGCCGCAAAGGCGGCCTTTGGCGGCGATGCACAATCACCGATGATCGCAAAACTGCTGGAGGATTTGCTGCGCACCGATCTGCGTGCCGACGGTTTCCCAAGCCGGCTGGAGTGATTTCGCATGGATGAAGCCGCCCAGATCCGCGCTGCCGCTCTGCTGCACCACCGTGGCACTTTGACCCCCGGCGCGCCGATCGTGGCGCCGATTGTCAGTTCAGCCACCTTCCATAGTCCCGATCT
This sequence comes from Cypionkella sp., assembly GCA_044231405.1. GTDB lineage: Bacteria > Pseudomonadota > Alphaproteobacteria > Rhodobacterales > Rhodobacteraceae > Cypionkella. The sequence goes on from JBIHZO010000244.1 coordinate 1,407, forward strand.
TGCCGATCTCAGCCATGTCTACGGCCGCAGTGGCATGCCGACATGGGAGATGCTGGAGGGCCAGTTGGCCTTGCTGGAAGACGCGCCCTGCGTCGCTTTTCCCTCTGGCATGGCAGCGATTTCGGCGGCGCTGTTCGCGGCTTTGGGCGCAGGCAAGCGGTTGATCCTGCCGTCAGACGGCTATTACGTCAGCCGCTTGCTGGCGGGGCAGGTGCTGGCGGCCTATGGGGTGGAGGTGGTCGAAATCGCCACCCGCGATTTCGCCACCGCCGATTTCGCCGGGGCCGCAGCGGTCTTGATCGAAACGCCGTCCAATCCGGGGCTGGACGTGATGGATATTGCAGAGGTTTGTGCCCGCGCCCATGCGGCAGGGGCGGTTGTGATTGCCGACAACACCACGATGACGCCGCTGTTGCAGCGGCCCTTGGACCTTGGCGCCGATGTGGTGGTGGCCGCTGATACCAAAGCACCCGCTGGCCATTCGGACGTGCTGTTTGGTCATGTCGCCAGCCGCAACGCAGCTTTTATCGCCAAGGTGCGTGAGGGCCGCCGCCTGTCGGGCGCAGTGCCGGGGTCATTTGAGGCCTGGCTGCTGCATCGTGGTCTGGAAACGCTGGAAGTGCGTTTGTCGCGCATGTGCGCCACAGCGGGGGTGATTGCGCAGCGGTTGGCGGTGCATCCAAAGGTGCGCAACCTGCGCTATCCGGGTCTGCCCGGCGATCCGTCCTATGCGATCGCGGCGCGGCAGATGTCGGGCTTTGGCTTTCTGATCGGGTTTGAGCTGGCCGATGCGGCAGAGGCGGAACGGTTTCTGACCGATTGTGCGCTGATCGTGCAATCCACCAGTTTCGGCGGCACCCATTCCTCGGGCGAACGCCGCGCCCGCTGGGGAGATGCGGTGGCGCCGGGGTTCATCCGCCTGTCGGTCGGGCTGGAACCTGTGGAACCCCTGTGGCGGGCGATGGAAGCGGCCTTGGATTAAAGCTGGTCCAGCAATCGGGCGGCCTCATCGCGCGGCAGGTTCAGGCGGCTGCGATCCTCGCCCGGATAGAACCGGGCGCGGGTGGCGGTGGGCATAGGCGCGGGGGTTGCGATGATCACGCGCGGGCCGTGTTTGGCGTTTTCTGCCGCCCAACTGCGCGCCAGCGCGATCTGCGCGGCTTTGGTGGCCCCGTAAGCACCGAAAAACTTCTCGCCCGCGTGGGGATCGTCAAGGAAAATCGCCGTGCCATTGGCTTCCCGCAGCAGCGGCTCGACCATCGGGATCAGGCTGCCCGTGGCTCGGACATTGGTGCCGATCGACTTGTCCCAATCCTTGGCATCAAGCGACCCGGCCGGGGCCAGCGGGGCCACATGCACCGCCGGATGGATCCAAAGATCCAGTTTTCCCCAACGTTGATGGATAGACAGGCACAGATGCCGCATGGCGTCGTCATTGGTCACATCCATCGGGGCCAGCGTCAGATTGCCCGCGCCGGGCAGGCCAAGCGTTTTCACCCGGTCATCCAATTCTTCCAGCGCGCCCGCCGTTCGCGCCACAGCCACCACATCCCAGCCGCGCGCGCAAAGCTGTTCGGCCAGAGCTGCGCCAAGGCCACGAGAGGCTCCGGTGATCAGGGCAAGGCGGTTGGTCATGGGGTGGTCCTTCGGCGAGCGCGATGGGTGAGGCGTTGTCTGCCTCCGGCTAACCGGAATTCCAGCATTGCGGTCTGGATATTTGAGCCAAGATGAAAGGGCAAGGCTTAGGAATAATCCTGAGCAAGTTCGGTTTGGCGGGCGCGGATGATCTGGGTGATCAGGGTCAGGGGCAGGGGTGTTTCGGGCGGCAACAGGACGCCAGATTTTGAGGTTTTGAACGGTGTGCAGTCGATATGCGGAATGATGCTGCCGGAATGGGGATAGAGGCCGAGGTGATGGGCGAAGGCGGCGTAGCCTGCCACCATTTTGCCCTTGGGGCCGGGCGCACGAAAGCCCGGCATGGCATGGGACATACATTCAATGTGGTCGGGCAACAGGGTTTCGAGCTGGCCGCGCAGGATTTCCAGCGCGGCGCGAAAGGCCGGGGATTGGGCAGAGAGGTAGGCGTCTACCTCTGCGCTCATTCGGCGGCTTTCATCTCAAATCCCTCTTCGATCTTGTCCGAGGGGGCAACGGGGTAGTCGCCCGTGAAACAAGCATCGCAATATTGCGGCTGCTTGTTGTCGCGGCCATTCGGCTGACCTGCGGCGCGGTAAAGCCCATCCAGCGAGATGAACTTCAACGAATTGACGCCGATCCAGTCGCGCATCTCGTCTTCGGTCATGGTCGCGGCCAGAAGTTTGCTGCGTTCGGGGGTATCGACCCCGTAAAAACACGGCCAAGCGGTGGGCGGCGAGGCGATGCGGAAGTGCACCTCGGCCGCGCCGGCCTCAAGGATCATGTCCTTGATCTTGCGGCTGGTGGTGCCCCGCACCACGGAATCGTCGACCAGAATCACCCGCTTGCCCTTGATCAGCGCACGGTTGACGTTCAGCTTCAGCCGCACGCCCATGTTGCGGATCGACTCTGATGGTTCGATGAAAGTGCGGCCCATGTATTGGTTGCGGATGATCCCCATCGCATAGGGAATGCCGCTTTCCTGAGAGTAGCCGATGGCCGCCGGGGTGCCTGAATCGGGCACCGGGCAAACCAGATCGGCATCGACCGGGGCTTCCTTTGCCAGTTCCACCCCGATCTGGCGACGGGTTTCATAGACAGACCGCCCGCCCTGGACCGAATCCGGTCGGCTGAAGTAAACGTGCTCAAAGATGCAGAACCGCGATTTGGCGGGCGCAAAGGGGCGGGTCGAGTTGACCTTGCCATCCTCGATCACCACCATTTCACCCGGTTCGATCTCGCGCACGAATTCCGCACCGATGATGTCGAGGCCGCAGGTTTCGGAAGATAAGGCCCAAGCGCTATCGCCAATCCGGCCCAGCACCAGCGGGCGCACACCCAGAGGGTCGCGCACCCCGATCAGTTTGGTTCGGGTCATCGCCACGATCGAGAACGCGCCTTCCACCCGGCGCAGGGCGTCCTTGATGCGTTCCGAGATGTTCTTCTGGATCGAACGCGCCATCAGGTGGATGATGCATTCGCTGTCCGAGGACGATTGAAAAATCGAACCGCGTTCGATCAACTCACGCCGCAGGGCGGTGGCATTGGTCAGGTTGCCGTTGTGGGCAATCGCTGCACCGCCCATCGAAAACTCGCCAAAGAACGGCTGCACGTCGCGGATGGCGGTCGCGCCTTTCGATCCGGCGGTGGAATAGCGGACATGGCCGATGCCAATCGAACCCGGCAGGGTTTCCATCACATCGGCTTTGGTGAAATTGTCGCGCACATAGCCGAAACGGCGGGCAGAGTTGAAGCCGGTGGCCGGATCATAGGTGACGATCCCGCCCGCTTCCTGACCGCGGTGTTGCAATGCGTGCAGGCCAAGCGCCACGAAGTTGGCGGCGTCCGAAACGCCGATCACGCCGAAAACGCCACACTCCTCCTTCAGCTTATCATCGTCGAAGGGATGTGCATAAAAGGGTTGCATGGTGGCCTCGAATCCGGGTTCAGTCTGCGCCCTTCGTTTAGGACCAATGGCGCAGACTGTCACGCCCCGAATACATCTTTTGCCGCAATGCAGCGTAGGGTCAGTTGGCAGGTGCGGCCGGAACAGGGGTGACGGGGGCGGCGCAGGCGGCGGTCAGGTCGTTGTAGCGCGACACAATCCAGTTCGGTGCATCGGTGGGCACAGCCGCATCAATGTTGGCTTGGAAGGACGCGAAAATCTTGGCTGAGCGCGAGTCGTCCACCATGGGCACGGTGTTGGCCGCCACAGCGCGGTCGTAGACCAGAAAGGCCACACCAACCAACAAGATGCCCCGCAGCACACCGAACAGGAAGCCCAAACCCTGATCCACGCCGCCAAGCGCCGAGCGTTGCACGACGGACGAGAACAGCGGCGTGAACAGGGCGGCAATCACCAGACCCACGGCGAACACGGCGGCGAAGGCGGCGATGATCGACAGCTCGCAGCTGTCAGTCAGAAACGCGCCGACAACGGGCAGTTCCTTGACCAAAGGCTGCGCTGCGGGCGCAAACAGAAAGGCAAGGAACGCCGCCCCGACCCAGCC
>JBIHZO010000245.1:0-5546 GCA_044231405.1 Cypionkella sp.
GGGGTTCTGGAACACGATCTGCACTTTGCGCCGCACCTCGCGGGGCAGGGGGCCTTTGCCGATGGAAATAGGCTGGCCATCCAGCAACAGCTCACCACTGGTGGCGGGATCAATCAGGGTGATGATCCGGGCGAGGGTGGACTTGCCGCAGCCGCTTTCGCCCACAATCGCCAGCGTTTCCCCGCGGTTGACCGAGAAGCTGACGCCCTTCAGTGCCTGAACCGATTTGGCGCGGCTGAATATCCCGCCGCCTGAATGATAATCTCGCGTAATGTTGCGGCCTTCGAGGACCGGGGGCGTCATTGCGCACCAGCCTTTTGCGCATCCAGATCACGCATGAAATCGGCCACGGTGGGCAGCCGATCGCCCTTGGCATTTTCGGGCAGGGCCGACAGCAGGGCGCGGGTGTAGGGGTTTTGCGGATGTTCAAACAGCGACAGCACATCAGCCTCTTCCATCTTGCGGCCCTTGTATTGCACGATCACACGGTCGGCGGTTTCGGCCACCACGCCCATGTCATGCGTGATCATGATCAGCGCCATGCCGTGCGTTTCCTGCAATGTTACCAGCAGGTCTAGGATCTGCTTTTGAATGGTTACATCGAGCGCTGTTGTCGGTTCATCCGCGATCAGAAGCTTCGGATTGCAGGCGATGGCGATGGCGATCATCACGCGTTGGCATTGGCCGCCCGACATCTGGTGCGGGTAAGATCGCAGACGTTCTTCGGGGTCTGGGATGCCCACCGCGCGGAACAATTCCACTGCCCGGGCGTGGCTGTCGGCGCGGTTCAGGCCCAGGTGGATGCGCAAAACCTCTTGCAGCTGGAAACCCACTGTGAAGCAGGGGTTCAGGCTGGCCATCGGTTCTTGAAAGATCATCGATATGTCACGGCCGATGATCTTGCGCTTCTCGGCTGGCGGCAGGGTCAGCAGGTCCTGACCGTTGAAGGTCATGGCGTCAGCGGTCACGGTGGCGGTGTTTGGCAACAGTCCCATCACCGCCAGCATCGCCACCGACTTGCCCGACCCGCTTTCGCCCACCACCGCCAGCACTTCGCGTGGCGCTATGGTCATATCAATGCCGTCAACGGCCTTGAACGGGCCGGTTGAGGTGTCAAACGTCACGGTCAGGTTGCGGATTTCCAAAAGGGCCATGGGTCAGCTCCGCTTCAGCTTGGGGTCAAGCGCGTCGCGCAGACCATCGCCGACAAGGTTGATCGCCAGAACAGTGATCAGGATCGCCAGACCCGGGAAAGTGACAACCCACCACGCGCGCAGGATGAATTCGCGCGCTTCGGCCAGCATGGTGCCCCATTCCGGGGTGGGGGGCTGCGCACCCATGCCAAGAAAGCCCAAGGCTGCGGCGTCAAGGATGGCGTTGGAGAACGAAAGCGTGCCCTGTACGATCAGGGGCGCAAGACAATTCGGCAGGATGGTGCGGAACATCAGCCGCAGCTTGCTGGCCCCCGCGACACGCGCGGCCATGACATATTCGCGATTCTTCTCACCCATCACGGCAGCGCGGGTCAGGCGGGCAAAATGCGGTTGCAGCACCAAGGCGATGGCGATCATCGCGTTCATCAGGCCGGGGCCAAGGATGGCGACCAGCACCAAGGCCAGCAGCAGGGACGGAAAGGCCAACACAACGTCCATGATCCGCATGATCACGGAGTCGATCCAGCCGCCGAAGAAGCCTGCGACCAGCCCGATCACAATGCCACCGATCAGGGCGATGGTAACGACGACCAGCCCGATGAATAATGAGAACCGCGCCCCGTACAAAAGACGCGACAGCATATCGCGGCCAATGGCGTCGGTTCCCAAAAGGTAACTGGAGTTGCCGCCCTCTGACCACGCCGGGGGCAGCAGCAGGGCATCACGGGCCTGCGCGGTTGGGTCGTGCGGGGCAATCAGCGGTGCGAAGACGGCCAGCACGATCAGCGCGATGAACACCCACAGGCCGATAACGGCGCCGCGGTTCTCGCTGAAATAGTGCCAGAATTCGGCAAAGGCGCTGGGGCGTTTGAGGGTGGTGGTGTCGGTCATGGCGGCCCCTAGCTGTGACGGATGCGTGGATTGATCAGGCCGTACAGCAAATCAACCGTCAGATTGACGATCATCACGATGCCCGCGATCAGCAGCAGGCCACCCTGCACCGCCGGGTAATCGCGGCGCGAAATGCTGTCGACCATGGATTTGCCGATGCCGGGCCAACTGAATATCGTCTCGGTCAGGATCGCCCCTGCCATCAGGGTGCCGACCTGCAAACCGATGGTGGTAATCACCGGGATCAGCGCGTTGCGCAGGGCGTGGATTGTGACAACGCGTAACGGCGACAGGCCTTTGGCGCGGGCGGTGCGAACGTAGTCTTCTCCCAAAACTTCAAGCATCGCTGATCGAGATTGGCGGGCGATGACGGCCATTGGGATGGTGGCCAGAACGATGGTGGGCAGGATCAAGTGCGACAAAGCTGATCCGAAAGCGCCCTTTTGACCGGAAAGCAGGCTGTCGATCAGCATGAATCCGGTCACACGGTCGAAAAAGAACATCAGCGAAATACGGCCCGAAACCGGGGTCCAACCCAATATGCCGGAAAAGAAGATGATCAGCAGCAAGCCCCACCAGAAGATCGGCATCGAATAGCCCACCAGCGCGGTGCCCATGCTGACCTGATCAAACCACGACCCGCGCTTGATCGCAGCGAAAATACCAAGGGGAATGCCGACAACCGTGGCCAGAATGATTGCGCACAATCCCAATTCTACGGTGGCCGGGAACAAGGCCATGAATTCGGTCAACACCGGCTTTTTCGTGACCAGTGAGGTGCCGAAATCGCCGTGAAACAGCGCCCAAAGGTAATCCAGATATTGCTGCCACACCGGTTTATCAAACCCGAGTTGCGCCAACAGCGTTGCATAACGCTCTGCGGTCAGTCCGCGTTCGCCCGCCATCAGCAAAACCGGATCGCCGGGCAGCACCCGCACGAAACCAAAGGCCACTATGGTGATGCCGAAAAAGGTCGGGACCAGATAGGCCAGCTTGCCCAGAATAAACTTCAACATGACGGCTTTGCCCGAAATAAAGTGGCGCGCCAGAGGGGTCTGGCGCGCCAAAGTGTCAAGTTTGCTTATTCAGCGATATCAACGCCGTCGAACTGATGGCTGCCCAGCGGGCTCATGACATAGCCGCTGACTTTGGTCGACATTGGCATGAACACGGTCGAGTGGCCCAATGTTGCCCAAGGTGCCTTGGCCTTGAACACCAGTTGCGCCTCTTCATACAGCTTGGTGCGTTCGGCCAGATCGGACGTCACTTTCGCCTTCTGGATCAGCGCATCAAAGTCGGCGTCACACCATTGCGCGCGGTTCGCCCCGCCTTCGGTGGCAGCAGCACAGCCCAGCAGAACCGCCATGAAGTTGTCCGGATCGCCATTGTCGCCGGTCCAGCCCAGGATCACTGCGCCATCCCGGTTCTTTTCGGATGACTTCGACAGATACTCGCCCCATTCATAGGTGACGATTTCCACGGTGACGCCGACCTTGGAAAAATCTTCCTGAATAAGTTCGGCCGTGCGACGTGCATTCGGCATATAGGGGCGCTGCACCGGCATCGCCCAGACCTTCATCGACAGATCCGTCACTCCCGCAGCCTCTAACGCCGCCTTGGCCGCAACCGGATCGTAGACATCGTCAACAACAGCGTCGTTGTAGCTCCACATTGTTGGCGGGATCGGGTTCTTGGCCGCTTGGCCCGACCCTTGGTAGACCGCGTCCAGAATGGCCTGCTTGTTGATCGCCATGTTCAGGGCCTTGCGGACCTCTGGCTTGTCAAACGGGGCAACGGTGGTGTTGTAGGCAAGGTAGGCGACGTTCAGGCCGGCCTGTTCCATCACGGTCAGGTTGGTGTCGGCCTTCAGGGCTGCCAGATCGGCCGGGGCCGGATAGGGCGCGACATGGCATTCGCCAGCCAGAAGTTTCTGCATCCGAACGGCCGGATCAACGGTGATCGCGAACACCAGATCGTCAATCGCCTGCTTGCCACCCCAATAGTCGGCGTTGGCCTTGAAGCGGATCACGGCGTCTTTTTCATAAGCGACAAACTGGAACGGGCCAGTGCCAACCGGGGCCGAGTTCAGGTTCTCTTTGGTGCCAGCCGCTTCCAGAACGTCAGCATATTCCTTCGACATGATCGAGGCGAAATCCATGCCAAGGTTGGCGATGAACGGAGCCTCGGGGCGTGTCAGCACGAATTTGACAGTGTGATCATCGACCTTGACGATCTCTTTGATCACGGTCGCCATCTCCATCCCCGAATAGTATTCGTAGGTGATGCCAGCGATGTACTGAGCCCAGGGGCTGTCCGCCTTGCCCTGACGATCGAACGAGAAGATCACGTCATCGGCATTGAAGTCGCGGGTCGGAGTGAAGAAATCGGTGGTGTGGAACTTCACGCCCTGACGCAGCTTGAAGGTGTATTCCATGCCATCGGCCGAAACTTCCCAGCTTTCGGCAAGGCCTGGACCTGCGGTGGTGGTGCCTTTGGCGAATTCGACCAGACGGTTGTAAATTGGGCGCGACGAGGCATCAAAGGTGGTGCCTGCGGTGTAGGGTGCCGGATCGAAGCCCTCGGGCGAACCTTCCGAGCAATACACCAAAGTCTTGGCCTGTGCGGCGGTTGCCGCCATCAGCGCCAGTGCAGACACTGTCAAAAGCTTTGATATTTTCATAACTTAACCTCCAAGAATTGTTGAAGTTGCGCCCCGGTCTGTTGTCTTGCGCCAGGGGCTTGGCAGGAATAGAAGTCGCAAATCCGTCTTATTGCAAGTCAAATCATCGGCCATTTGGCAGGGTGGCTGGGCAGAATGTGCGGTCTGATCAGGCTGGGAAGGGCTGCCCCAACGTCACGTCGTCTCAGAGGGAACCGTTTTACGGGTGCCGCGTTAGCCATTCTGAAAAAGTCACGGATCAGCGTGGCACGGGGGATCCGGATGCAGATAAAAGGCACCGTTCTGCCTGAGAATGGCTTTGCCAGCAGGCGCATCACATTGCCGACGCTGGCCACCATTGCGGCGGTCGCCGCTATTCTGCATTTCGGCCAGGACGTATTTCTGCCTTTGGCGATTGCCATGCTGATCACCTTCGCGCTGTCGCCTTTGGTCAGCCTGTTGCGCAACAAGGGCATGCCAATGCTGGCCACAGTTCTGGTGGTTGTGACATTCGCCTTCGTGGTGATCGGGCTTTTCCTGCTGATCGTTGCGACGCAGATGAGCCAGCTTGCGATGAATCTGCCGACCTTTCAGGCGAATATTGTCACGAAGCTGAATGATCTGCAGGCTGCGGGCGACGGCAATGGAATTGTCTCGCGGATCACTGGCATGGTGGCTGCGATCAATGCGGAAATTGGCGCGACGGTGACGCAGGCAGATGCTGCTGGCCCGGCAGCTCCGATGGCAGTTGAAGTGATCGAGCGCCGCAGCGCCGTGCAGATGCTGCAAGACCTTGTGCTGCCGCTGATCGGTCCCGTGGCCACCTCGGGTCTGGTGATCGT
>JBIHZO010000247.1:0-5543 GCA_044231405.1 Cypionkella sp.
TTACCCCGACCGCGCCGCGACTTTGATCGTCGAAATGCCCGAACTGGTGGCGGATGGCGCCAGGCTGACCGGCCCCGGCATTGAGACCGAGGCGCGGCTGTCTTTGCCCGAAACCGCAGCGTTTGTAGCCAATCGGGCGCTTTTCCCGCTGGGTTTTGACTGTTTTCTGACCGCAGGCGCGCAGGTGGCGGGTCTGCCCCGGTCAACAATCGTGAGGGACAACTGATGTATGTGGCCGTCAAGGGTGGCGAGCGCGCCATCGACAATGCGCATCAATGGCTGGCCGAAGAACGTCGGGGCGATCCGGGCGTGGCCGAGATGTCGGTGCCGCAAATCCGCGAGCAACTGACCTTGGCGGTCAATCGGGTGATGGCCGAGGGGTCGCTGTTTGATCCCGATCTGGCGGCGCTGGCGATCAAGCAATCGCGCGGGGATCTGATCGAGGCGGTGTTCCTGATCCGCGCCTATCGCACCACCTTGCCGCGCCTTGGCACCTCGCGCCCGGTTGATACCGCGCAGATGGCGGTGATCCGGCGCATCTCGGCAACGTTCAAGGACCTGCCGGGCGGGCAGATCCTGGGGCCGACGTTCGATTACACCCACCGTCTGCTGGACTTCAAGCTGATGGCCGAGGGCGAGTTGCCGATGCCCGCCGCAACCGCGCCTGCCGGGGTGGGTGACGTGGCGCATGTGACCAGCTTTCTCAACCGGGATGGGCTGATCGAGGCCGAACCCCATGGCGACGCGGTACCGCCCGATCTGACTCGCGAACCGATGGAACTGCCCGCCGGACGCGCGCTGCGTCTGCAGGCACTGACACGGGGGGACGAGGGCTTTATCCTGTCGATGGCCTATTCCACCCAGCGTGGTTACGGGCGCACCCATGCCTTTGTCGGCGAGTTGCGCATTGGTCAGGTGGCGGTTGAAATGGACATACCCGAATTGGGTTTTGCCGTGCAGATCGGTGAGATCGAGTTGACCGAATGCGAAACCGTGAACCAGTTCAAGGGCAGCAAGACCGAGCCGCCGCAGTTCACGCGCGGCTATGGCCTGGTGTTTGGCCAGACCGAACGCAAGGCGATTGCGATGTCCCTGGTGGACCGCGCCCTGCGTTGGGCCGAGTTGGGCGAAGAAAACATCGGCGCACCTGCGCAGGATGAGGAATTCGTGCTGATGCACGCCGACAATGTGCAGGCGACCGGGTTTCTGGAGCATATCAAGCTGCCGCATTACGTCGATTTCCAGTCCGAACTGGAACTGATCCGCCGTTTGCGTGCCGAGGTCTTTGCGACGCAGGAGGCCGCGCAATGAGGTCAGCTGCCATCGCCACCGCGCGCCCCGCCGCCCGCCCGGAACAGGCTGCCCGCAGTGACAAACACGATGATGGAGACCGCTGTTCGTGTCTTTATCTGCAATTCCCGTCCAATGTGAGGTAGGGACCATGACCGATCAAGCCTATAATTTTGCCTATCTGGACGAACAAACCAAGCGGATGATCCGCCGGGCGATCTTGAAAGGTGTGGCGGTGCCCGGCTATCAGGTGCCCTTTGCCAGCCGCGAGATGCCGATGCCCTATGGCTGGGGCACGGGCGGGGTGCAGGTGACGGCGGCCTGCCTGACCCCCGATGATGTGCTGAAGGTGATCGACCAGGGTGCGGATGACACCACCAACGCGGTGTCGATCCGCAAGTTCTTTCAGCGCACCGCAGGCGTGGCCGTGACTGAGGCCACCGCGCAGGCGACGATCATCCAGACCCGCCACCGCATCCCCGAGGCGGCGCTGACGGCGGCGCAGATTCTTGTCTATCAGGTGCCGATCCCCGAGCCTTTGCGCTTTCTGGAGCCGCGCGAGACGGAAACCCGCAAGATGCACGAGTTGGAAGAATACGGCCTGATGCATGTGAAACTGTACGAAGACATCGCGCGCCATGGCACCATTGCCACCGCCTATGCCTATCCGGTCAAGGTGGAGGGGCGCTATGTGATGGACCCCTCGCCGATCCCGAAGTTTGACAATCCCAAACTGTCGGGCAGCGCCGCCCTGCAGCTGTTTGGCGCCGGGAGGGAACAGCGGATCTACGCGGTGCCGCCGTTCACCGAAGTGGTCAGTCTGGATTTTGACGACCATCCGTTTGTGGCATCGAAAGCCCCGCATGATTGTGATCTGTGCGGCGCGGGCGACAGCTATCTGGACGAGGTGATCACCGATGATCTGGGGGGGCGTATGTACGTATGTTCGGACACCGATTTTTGCCGCAGCCGCTGCGAGGCGGGGCATGTGGGCGCTTTGGGCGTGCCTACGGCCAAAGGCGGTGCGTGATGGGAGCGGTGGAAATGGATATTTGGACCAAGGTGAATGAGGATCAGCCCTTGCTGCGCGTGCAGGGGTTGGCCAAGTCTTATGGCAGCCGGATAGGCTGTACGGACATCAGCTTTGATCTGTTCCCCGGCGAGGTGTTGGGGATTGTCGGCGAAAGCGGGTCTGGCAAATCGACTTTGTTGTCCTGTCTGGCCGGGCATCTGAAACCGGATGCGGGGCAGGTGATCTTCGAGACGGGCCAGGGCCCCCGCGATACCGTGACCATGGCCGAGGCCGAACGCCGCCGCATGGCGCGCACCGATTGGGCCTTTGTCCACCAGAACCCGCGCGACGGTTTGCGGATGGGCGTGTCGGCGGGCGGCAATGTGGGCGAGCGGTTGATGGCGATCGGCGCGCGGCACTATGGCGACATTCGCGATCAGGCGATTGACTGGCTGGGGCGGGTGGAAATCAATGCCGACCGCATCGACGACCGCCCGCGCGCCTTTTCGGGCGGGATGCAGCAGCGCCTGCAAATCGCGCGCAATCTGGTGACGGGGCCGCGTCTGGTGTTCATGGACGAACCCACCGGCGGGCTTGATGTGTCGGTGCAGGCCCGGCTGCTGGACCTGCTGCGAGGCTTGGTGCGCGAGATGGGGCTGTCCGCGATCATCGTGACCCATGATCTGGCCGTGGTGCGGCTGCTCGCCGACCGGCTGATGGTGATGAAAGACGGCCGGGTGGTCGAACAGGGGCTGACCGATCAGGTGCTGGACGATCCGCAGCACGCTTACACGCAGCTGCTGGTCAGTTCGGTCTTGCAGGTCTGACATGCTGTTTGCCTATCGCCGCGAGGCTGCCCGCCTGATCCCGATGCCGCAGCCTGCCGATCTGGCGGCGGCGGTGTGGATTGACCTGTATCGTCCACTGCCTGCACAGACCGAGGCGGTTGGGGCGCTGGGCGTCCCGGTGCCGACGCTGGCCGATATGGAGGAAATCGAAATCTCCAACCGGCTGTACCGCGAGGGCGGGGCGGATCACATGACGGTGGTTCTGCCCGGTCAGTCCGCCTCCAAAGCGCCGATCTCGGGGCCGGTGTGCTTTATCCTGACGGCGGAACGGCTGGTGACGGTGCGCCATCACGCGCCGCGCCCGTTTGAAACCTACCCTGCGCGTGCCGACAAGGTGGGGCCGGGGTGCGACCGGCCCGACCGGATTTTTCTGGGCCTGATCGAAGAAATCATCGGCCGCATGGCGGATATACTCGAAGGCATCGGGCGGGGCCTGGATGAGGTTGCGGCGGGGGTCTATCATGGCGGCGCGCGGGGGTTGCAGGCCGATGTGCTGCAAATGGCGCTGGAAAAAGTCGGGCGGGAGGGCGATCTCTTGGGCCGGGTGCGGCTGGGCCTGCTGACCGTCGAACGCGCCGTCAGCTTCTTTGGTCAGACCCTGGCCGAGCGCAGCGGCGGGTCCGCCTTGCGGCCTTTGGTCAAGGGCTTGATGCGGGATTTGCAGGCGCTGGAGGTGCATGCGGATTTTCTGGCCTCGCGCCTTGCGCTGACCTCGGATGCGACGCTGGGCATGATCAACCTGTCCCAGAACGTGACGGTGCGGATCGTGTCGGTGGTGGCGGCGCTGTTCATGCCGCCCACCTTGATCGCCAGCCTGTACGGGATGAACTTTGTCCACATGCCGGAACTGGCGCAGCCTTGGGGCTATCCGATGGCCTTGGGCATGATGCTGGCTTCGGCGACAGGCACCTACTTCTTTTTCAAATGGAAACGCTGGCTATGATCGAAATTCGTGACCTTTCCAAAAGCTTTACCTTGCACAATCAAGGCGCGGCCGTGATCCCGGTGATGGCGGGGGCAGAGCTGCATGTCGCGCCCGGAGAATGTGTCGGGCTGATCGGGGCCTCTGGGGCGGGGAAATCCACGCTGATGCGGATGGTCTGGGGCAATTACCTTGCCGCCTCTGGCAGCATCCGGGTGGGCAGTCTGGACGTGGCAAAGGCTGCACCGCGTCAGATCATCCGGCTGCGGCGCGACACACTGGGCTATGTCAGCCAGTTTTTGCGGGTGGTGCCACGGGTGCCGACGCTGGATGTGGTGGCGGAACCGCTGCGCAATCTGGGCGTGCCTGCGGAGGTGGCGCGGGCGCGGGCCGAGGAATTGCTGGCGCGGCTGAACATCCCGACGCGTCTGTGGGGCCTGTCGCCCACCACCTTTTCGGGCGGCGAGCAGCAGCGCGTCAACATCGCGCGTGGCTTTGCGCATGGCTATCCGGCGCTGTTGCTGGACGAACCAACAGCCAGCCTTGACGTGGTGAACCGCGAAGTGGTGCTGATCCTGATCGAAGAGGCCAAGGCGCGCGGCGCGGCCATTCTGGGGATTTTCCACGATGAGGCGGCGCGCGACCGGGTCTGTGACCGTGTTGTCGATGTGCGCGCCTTTACCCCGGTCGCTGCATGACGGCGCGGTTGTTCTTTGTGGTTGGTGCCTCGGGCGTTGGCAAGGACACGCTGCTGGCAGGTGCCGTGGCCGCTGATCCCGGCCTGCACTGGGCGCGCCGCGTCATCACCCGGCCCGAAGCGGCGGGCGGCGAGCCGTTTGAGGGCGTCAGCATCGGCACCTTTGAAGCGCGGCTGTTGCGGGGGGATTTCGCGCTGCACTGGCAGGCGCACGGCCTGCGCTACGGCGTGCCATTGGCCGAGCTTTCGCCTTTGGCCGAGGGGCGCGATGTGCTGGTGAACGGGTCGCGCGGGGCCTTGGCGCCGGCGATGGCGGCGTTTCCGGACCTTGTGGTGATCCTGATCACAGCCCCGGTGGCGGTGCTTGTGACGCGGTTGGCGGCACGTGGGCGGGAAGAGCCTGCCGACATCGCAGCCCGCCTGATGCGTGCCGATCTCGGTTTGCCCTCAGAAGTGCCGGTGATCACGGTGTGCAACGACGCCAGCCCGGCGGAAGGCGTGGCGCAATTGCTGCGCGCGATCCGGGGCGACCCGGCCTGATCCGCCAGCTCTGTCATCTGCCTGTGACCAATTGCTGTCATGGACCCTTCACAAAACCTGAAAGCCTGAACATGACCGAAACCATCCTCGCCAATGCCACGATCGTTCTGCCTGATGAGGTGATCCACGGCGCCGTCCGCATAACCGATGGCCACATCACCGCGATTGACCACGGCGCAGCGGTGCCGCAGGGCGCGATGGATTGTGGGGGCGATCTGCTGCTGCCCGGCCTGA
>JBIHZO010000246.1:0-5543 GCA_044231405.1 Cypionkella sp.
ACAAGTCCAACGCCCCGACGGCACAAAGGGCCGAGTATTCGCCCAAAGAGTGCCCGGCCACAAAGGACACATGGTCCAACCCCAGCCCCTCGGCCTCCAGAGCCCGCAGCGCGGCCAAAGACGTCGCCATCAAGGCGGGTTGCGCGTTCTTTGTCAGGGTCAAGTCTTCGATCGTCCCTTCCCAGATCAACGATGACAGCTTTTCTCCCAAGGCGTCGTCAACCTCGTCAAACACCGCGCGTGCCACCGGATAGGCTTCGGCCAAAGCCCGCCCCATGCCGATGGTTTGCGCCCCTTGGCCCGGAAAAACGAATGCGCGGCTCATCTTGATCTCCTGCTGTGTGACCTCAGACTTACCCCGCACAGGCGGGCCGTGCAATGTCCGCGCACATCTCCTGTGCAGGCCAAGCCGGTGGCAGCGCATCCGCAACCTGCTAATCTGAAGCCAAACAACACCGGAGCCGTTGCATGTCCGCCACCAACACCCCCAACAGCTTTGGCAGCGTCACCCGCACCCTGCACTGGCTGACAGCGCTGCTGATCCTGACCGCTATCCCGCTGGGCCTGATAGCCAACCAACTGCCCGCCACGCCAGATTCCATCGTCCTGAAGACACAGCTGTTTTCGCTGCACAAAACCACAGGCATTGCGGCGTTCCTGGTGGCACTGGCGCGCATCTTGTGGGCCTTGGGCCAAACCCACCCCGCACCATTGCACCCAACGCGGCGCCTAGAAGTCAGCCTCGCCGCTGCAGTGCATTGGATGCTCTATATCTCTTTGCTGGCGGTGCCGCTGACAGGCTGGATCCACCATGCCTCCGTGTCCGGTTTTGCCCCAATCCTTTGGCCGCTGGGTCAAGACCTCCCATTCGTCGCGAAATCCGAAACCACGGCAGTGATTTTCGGGACAGCACACTGGGTTTTCACCAAACTGCTGGTGGCCTCGATCCTGCTGCATATCGCGGGCGCGCTGAAACACCATCTGATCGACCGTGATGCCACCCTCACCCGGATGACGCATGGCCGCCCAGCCCCCTTCACCCCGCAGCACGCCCCCAGAACCCGCGCGCCCCTGATCGCCGCTTTCCTGATCTACGCCGCAGGCTCTGGTCTGGCCTATGCGCTGCTGCCGGGCACAGCCGCACCCGTCACCTCTACATTGGCGCAAACCACCACCGGCAACTGGCAGGTCACGTCAGGCACCATCGCCTTCAACGTCGCCCAAATGGGATCAACCGTTGAAGGCCACTTCGCCACTTGGAGCGCCGACATCGCCTTCAACGAGGCAGCAACCGACGGCAAACACGGGCAAGTCACCGTCAGCATCGACCTCGCCTCGCTCAGCCTTGGCTCTGTGACAGACCAAGCCAAAGGCGCAGAGTTCTTTGACGTGGCCGCTCACCCCACCGCCACCTTCACAGCAGACCTGCTGCCCAGCAGCAGTGGCTATGACGCCAAGGGCACTCTCACCCTGCACGGCAAGGATTTGCCGCTCACCTTGCCCTTCACCCTGCAAATCAACAGCGACACGGCCATCATGCAAGGCAGCACCCAATTGGACCGGCGCGACTTCGGCATAGGCGCAGCTTATGCTGACGAGGCCACCGTAGGCTTTGCCGTCACCGTCACCGCAAACCTGACGGCGACCCGCAAATGACAAAACCGCCGGGATAACCCGGCGGACACTTCACCGTGCCAAGATTTCGGTTTTTCGAATCTTCATCTTCCAAACCCAACAAAACCGTCCGGCCGCAACTCACGCGCCAGCCGGGAATGGGCGGGCTCGATGCCCGGCGAAACCCGACCACCGTGACATGCCACAGCCGCCGGAATCACTTCCGGCGGCTTGCTTTGAATCAAGAAGCTTATTCAGCGGCTTTGCTGGCCTCGATCGAGATGTTCAGCACCACTTCGTCGCTGACATAGGGCGCGAATTGGCCCAGATTGTACTCGCTGCGGATCAATGTGGTGGTGGCATTGAAGCCCGCCCAGGGCGCTTTGGCCATCGGATGCTCACCGACCTGGTTCAGGACTGCGTCCAGCACCACTGGCTTCGTCACACCGTTCAAGGTCAGATCGCCGGTGATCTTGGCGGTCTTCTCGCCGGTTACTTCAATTGCGGTTGACACGAATGTCACCATTTCGTCATCGGCGGCGTCAAAGAAATCCTTCGACATGAGGTGATCAAACCGCTCTTGCCAGCCGGTCAACATGGTTTTCACCGGGAACGACACGCTGACCGAAGACGCGGCCGGATCGGCCGGATCAAACATGATCTCACCGTTGAAACCGGAAAACATGCCGGTGGTCGTGGAAAACCCCAGATGCTGATAGGTGAACACAATCTGGCTGTGGCTGGCGTCAAGGGTGTATTTCTCGGGGGCAGCAAAAGCCGGCACTGCGGCAAGGGACGCAATCAGGGCAAGGGGAGCAAAACGGATCATATGGACCTCAGTAAAAAGTTGCGGCCGGCGAACCCGGCTCACGCCTTCTCTGCCCTTGTAAGCCCAAGCGCTCAATTCTCTGGTTCTACACAAGTTCTGCGCGCCTGCGCACAATTAGGGCCGTGGCAAGTTTGCGCCACAACCCTTCACCCCACCGCCCTTGCATCACCGTGAATACACTGTATAAGGCCGCATCTTTCCGCAATTCCACGTAACGGCGCAGGCTCTCGTGGACGGGCCGCGGAAAGTGTTTGCCCGTCCTATGAAATGCGCCACACCAGATCGGAGTCTACATGCCGCTATATGAGCATGTCATGATCGCGCGTCAGGATCTTTCCTCTGCGCAGGCTGAAAGCCTCATCGAACACTTCTCCACAGTTATCGCGGACAACGGCGGCAAGATCGTTGAACACGAATACTGGGGCGTCAAGACGATGGCCTACAAGATCAACAAAAACCGCAAAGGCCACTATGCCCTGCTGAAATCGGATGCGCCTTCGGCCGCCGTGCAGGAAATGGAACGCCTGATGCGTTTGCATGACGACGTGATGCGCGTTCTGACCATCAAGGTCGACGCCCATGTCGAGGGCCCCTCGGTCCAGATGCAAAAGCGCGACGAGCGTGAACGTGGCGACCGTCCCGAAGGTGGTTTCGGTGGTGAACGTCGTGAGCGTCCGTCCTTCGGTGGCGACCGTCCCGACCGCGGTGGTGACCGTGGCGAGCGTCCGTCATTCGGCGGCCCGCGTCGTTGATCCCCAGCCTCAGGAAAGGAGCCTAAAACATGGCGAACAAACCGTTTTTCCGCCGCCGCAAGGTCTGCCCGTTCTCGGGCGACAATGCTCCGGCAATCGACTACAAAGACACGCGCCTTCTGCAGCGCTACGTTTCCGAACGTGGCAAGATCGTGCCGTCCCGTATCACCGCAGTCTCGGCCAAGAAGCAACGCGAACTGGCCACGGCCATCAAGCGCGCCCGCTTCCTCGCTCTGCTGCCCTACGCTGTGAAGTGAGGGAATAGACATGCAAGTTATCCTGCTTCAGCGCGTGGCCAAGCTTGGCCAAATGGGCGAAGTCGTCAACGTCAAGGACGGCTACGCCCGCAACTTCCTGCTGCCCCAAGGCAAAGCCCTGCGCGCCAACGCCTCGAACATTGCGTCGTTTGAGACGAAAAAAGTGCAGCTTGAAGTCACCAACCTGGAAACCCGCAAGGAAGCCGAAGTCATCGGCGCCAAGCTGGACGGCCAGACCTTCGTGATCATCCGTTCGGCCTCCGATTCGGGCGCATTGTACGGCTCTGTGACCACCCGTGACGCAGCCGAGGCGGCCACCGCCGAAGGCTTCACCGTCAATCGCGGTCAGGTTGTTCTGGATCGTCCGATCAAGGATCTGGGCGTTCACACGGTTTCGGCCGTGCTGCACCCGGAAGTGACCATCAAGTTCCACCTGAACATCGCGCGTTCGGTCGAAGAAGCCACGCTGCAAGCCTCGGGCAAGTCCATTCAGGAACTTGCTGCCGAAGCCGAAGCCGAAGCCGATTTCGAGATCGCCAACCTGTTCTCGGAAATGGGTGCCGCACAAGACGGTGAAGACCTGACCCGCGACTGATCTCTCAGTCAGCGTCAAGAGAACCGCGCGGGGGCAACCCGGCGCGGTTTTTCATTGTGGCGATGCGGATGCTGCCTTCACTCTGGTCAGATCCTCCCAGCTGGATACTCTGGACTGATGCAAAGGGCCTCCGGCAGGGATATTTAAGCCAAGATGAAACCCGGCCGCCGATTTGCAGGATCGCGCCGCCCCGTGTCGCAAACCGGCCAGCCACGACGGTGTTCCGCCCATAGCCTGCCGCCATGTTGCAGCACAAAACCAGCCTTGGCATTGTTTACCTCATCGCCGGGATCAGCGTCTTTTCGGTCCAGGACCTGATCCTGAAGCTGATCTCCGGCGGCTATCCGTTGTATCAGGCGATGCTGATCCGGGGACTGACCTCAATCCCCTTTCTGCTGATCTTTGCGCATCTTGAAGGTGGCATTCGCACCCTGATCACCCCCGGCCTTCCGAAGATGATCGCGCGCGGGGCGGTGATGTTCGTGGCCTATTTCAGTTTTTACATTGCCCTTGCCGGATTGCCACTGCCCACCACAGTTGCGCTTTACTACTCTGGCCCCTTGTTCATCACCGTGTTGTCGGTGCTGTTTTTGGGCGAAAAGGTCAGTGTTTCGGCGTGGTTGGCGGTTCTGACTGGATTTGTCGGCGTGGTCATCATGGTGCGACCGGGGTCAGCCCTGTTCGATTGGGCCGCCTTGCTGCCGATCCTTTCAGGCCTGACCTACGGCATCGCGATGATCGCCGCGCGCCGGATGGGCAGCGTGGAAACCGCCGCTGCCTTGGCATTCTGGGGCAACGCGGTGTTTCTGGCCTTCGCCTGCGTCATGGCCTTGGTCTACGGATCAGGCGACCATATCAATGAAACCCACCCCAGCCTCGCCTTCCTCACGCGCAACTGGATCACCCCCACGGCACCCGACCTTGCGTTGATGATGACCTGCGGTGTGGTGGCGGCACTTGGCCTGTGGTTGTTGACACAAGCCTACCGCATCGCAGCCGCATCGACGGTCGCCCCGTTTGAATATCTGGGCCTGATCTGGTCGGTGCTGTGGGGCTGGATCTTCTGGCGCGACTGGCCCGATGCCACCGGCTGGCTCGGCATTGGCATCATCGCCGGCGCAGGCATTTTCGTGCTGCTGCGCGAGCGCAAGCGCTAGACGGTGAACCGCGCCCGCAAACCCGCCACATGAGCAGAGAGCCGTTCCACTTTGGCCCATTGGGCCAGCAGATCGGCCCAGCGGATCGGCACGAAGGTCACGGCATCGCCCGCCACAGCCCGGCCAAAGGCCGCCACCTCGCGCCGGTGCAGCGCGACCCGCTTGGGATCCACCTTTTTACCCGAGGCCCAAGTGCTTGGCTCGCCGTACAGGTACACCAGCACGGCCCCCACCGCCCGCTTTTCGGCGCGGGTGTGAATGGCATAGGCACTTTTGATCAGTTGCACTGAGTCAAGGCACAGATAGGATTCGTGCCCCCGCACCAGTTCATCGCGCAGC
>JBIHZO010000248.1:0-5534 GCA_044231405.1 Cypionkella sp.
GCCCTGCGGCTGGCAAAAAGGGTGGCCTGGCTTTGATGAATCACGGAATCCGAAAGGATTTTCAGGTGGTTTGCCCGCAGGGTTTCGCCCGATGAGGTGATATCAGCGATCGCCTCGGCGGTGAGATTCTTGACCGTGCCTTCGGTGGCGCCCTGACTGTCCACCAGCTGATAGTCGGCCACGCCATTGGCGGTCAGAAATTCCTGCACAAGGCGGTGGTATTTCGTGGCAATCCGCAGCCGGAAGCCGTGCGTGGCCCGGAACGCCGCCGCAGCTGCGTCCAGATCGTCCAGCGTATCGACGTCGATCCAGACGGCGGGGACCGCAATGATCAGATCGGCATGACCAAAGCCCAAAGGGGCCAGCTCGGCCACCTGGGTCTGCCAATCGGCCAGCTTGTCGCGCACAAGGTCAGACCCGGTGACACCCAGATGGATGCGCCCCGCGGCCAATTCGCGTGGCACCTCGCCTGCGGACAGCATCACCAGTTCCACGCCGTCGATGCCATCGACGGCCCCGGAATACTCCCGTTCCGCGCCGGTCTGGCGCATGGTGACACCGCGCGCACCGAACCAGTCGAAGGTTTTCTCCATCAGGCGGCCTTTGGACGGCACTCCGATCTTCAACATCCGTTTGCCCCCCGGATCGCGGCCACAAGATGCGGACGGATCACGCCGCCCACAGCCGGAATAGACCGCCCCTGCCCCAGAACGGCGGTCAGCGCGTCATAGCGGCCACCGCTGGCCACCGGCGGCATGTCGCCCTGCCCGTGGAACGAAAACACGAAACCGTCGTAATATTCCATCGAGGTGCGGCCAAGGCTGGCCTCAAACGCCAGCGTATCGACTGAAATGCCGCGCGCCGTAAGCGCCGCCAGTCTTGCCGCAAAGCGGTCGACGGCAGGGGCGATGGCGGGCAGCATCGGGGTGATGCCGCGCAGATGAGCCAGTGCGGATTGTGCCGGGGCCTGCAGCGACAACAGATCATACAGAAGTGCCGCCTCGGGGGCCTTGATCGGGGCGGCGGCGGCGTCTTCGATCAGCGCGGAGGCGCGGATGGCGATGTCTTCGGGCGCGCGCAGGCCGATGAAGGTACCCGCAGCGGCGATCAGGATTTCGGGTGTGCCGGTGGCCAGCCGCTGCAAAAGTTGCGCGCGGGCGGGCGGGGTGGGCGCGCGGCCCGCAAAGCGGTCCAGCAAGGCGCGAAACCGTTTGGGCCGCCAGATGTGGCGCAGCAGGGCGGCTTTGCGGCGGGGCGTTGTGTCCAGACCCTGAACGGCGGCCATCAGGATGCCGATGTCCCCGGTCACCGCCCGCAGGCCCAGCCCGGCCAGCATTTGGGAAAACAGCGCGAACACCTCGGCATCGGCGGCCTCGGGGGCGGTGCGGTCGAAAACTTCGAACCCGACTTGCAGATACTCGCTGGCGCGCGGGCCAAGGTGGTCTTGTTTGCGGAACACCTCGCCCATGTAGCAATAGCGCGCGGGGTCGGCGCCGTGGGCCATATGGGCCTGCACCACGGGCACGGTGAAGTCGGGGCGCAGCATCATCTCGCCGCGCAACGGGTCGGTGGTGGTGTAGGCGCGGGCGCGGATATCTTCGCCGTAAAGGTCCAGCAGGGTTTCGGCGGGTTGCAGCAAGTCGGTTTCCACCGGGATGGCCCCGGCAGACTGGAAGGCCGCGAACAGCCGTTCTGCCTCGGCGCGGATGGCCGGTTTTTGGGTCATTTTCCAGCTCGTTTGGCCTGTTCGGCCAGCATCGCCTGGACCTGAGCCACCAGATCATTGCGGAGGATGTCGCGCTGCGCGGGCTGGTCTTTCCATTCCTCCAGCGTTGCGTTCTGCGCAATCTGCGCGCCCAGGATCAGGTCTTTGAGGATGACCTTGCCCTCTGCCGCCTCGTTCCCGCCCTGTATGACGGCAATCGGGCTGCCGCGTTTGTCGGCGTATTTCAACTGGTTGCCGAAGTTCTTGGGGTTGCCGAGGTAGACCTCGGCGCGGATGCCAGCCTTGCGCAGGTCTGCCACCATCGACATGTAATCCGCCATCCGGTCGCGGTCCATCACGGTGACGACGACAGGGCCAGCGGCATCGGCGGTCCCGCGCCCCTTGGCCTTCAACGCCGCCAAAAGCCGGTCGACGCCGATGGAAACGCCGGTGGCAGGCACGGCTTGGCCGGTGAACCGCTTGACCAGATCATCATAGCGCCCCCCACCCGCGACCGAGCCGAACTGCCGCTTGCGGCCCTTTTCGTCGAGGATTTCGAAGGTGAGTTCGGCCTCATAGACCGGGCCTGTGTAGTAGCCGAGGCCGCGGACGACCGAGGGGTCGATGACGATGCGGTCGGGGCCGTAGCCTTGTTTGGCCAGCAGGTCGGCCATGTATTCCAGCTCTTCAATGCCGCTATTGCCAATTTCGGAACTGCCGACAGCTTGCCGTAAATTGGCCAAGGTCGTTGCCGTGTCTTCACCCTTCGACGTCAAAAAACCGACGACGGGTTCAGCCTGTGCATCGCTGAGACCCACACCTTTGATGAAAGCCCCAGAGTCATCCAATCGGCCTTTGCCAAGCAATTCTCGCACGCCGTTTTCGCCAACCTTGTCGAATTTGTCGATGGTCCGAAGGATGCTGGCGTGCCATTCGCCCATGTTGTCGTGATGCGCTGGCGTCCCGTCCGGGTCTGGCACACTGGCCAATTCTACTGCCTCCAGTATCCCGTTCAATACCTTACGGTTATTGATCCGAACCACATAGTCGCCGCGATCAATCCCCGCAGCCTCCAACGCGTCCGACAGCATCGCGCAAATCTCGGCATCGGCAGCCACAGACGCCGACCCCACCGTATCGGCATCACATTGATAGAACTGCCGGAACCGCCCCGGCCCCGGCTTTTCATTGCGCCAGACCGGACCCATCGCATAGCGGCGATAAGGCGAGGGCAGGTCGTTGCGGTATTGGGCGGCGACGCGGGCCAAGGGCGCGGTCAGGTCATAGCGCAGGGCCAGCCAGTCGGCATCTTCATCCTGCCAGCCAAAGACGCCCTCGTTCGGGCGGTCGACGTCGGGCAGGAACTTGCCCAAAGCCTCAACTGTTTCCACCGCCGAAGTCTCCAGCGGATCAAAGCCATAGCGGTGGTAGACCTCGGCGATCTTGTCCAGCATCGCCTTGCGCTCTGTCACCTCGGCGCCGAAATAATCGCGAAAGCCCTTGGGGGTTTCGGCGCGCGGGCGGCGTGCGGGTTTGTCTTGTGCCATGGCCTTCGCCCCTTCGCTTTTGGTCGCCGCCCGTGTAACGGATGGGGGGCGGGGCGGCAAGCGTGTAGGGGCGATGATGGACCGGTTTGACAGTTTGGAAGAGCGCGTGGCGCATCTGATGCGGGCGGTCGAGGATTTGTCCGACGTGGTGGCGCGGCAAGGACGCGATCTGGACCGGTTGCTGCGGCTGACGCAGATGCTGGCCGAACGTGAGGCCGGGCGGGAAAGCGATGGCACCGGGGGGATCCCTTTGGCCGATCAGAAGCCGCCGCATTGGTGAGATGGATTGGTCCGGGGGTGCCGTCTGACGCGCCGCAAGCGGGCGGTTTCAGACCTCTTCGACCAGCACCACGCCTTGCATCGCCTTGATCGCGCCCTTGATCTGCGGGGTGATCGGATAGGACTGCGGCAGGGTCAGGTCAATCTCGCGGCCCTGATCATCGGCCACGCAGAGGGTGATTTGCGCACGGTTGCGGCCTTCGACACGTGCCAGCAGCAGGGCAATCGAGGTCGCGGCAGAGGCTGCGTTCAGGTGGATGCGCAGGGCCTGCGCCCCGGCCTGATCGGCCACAACATCAATCGGCTGCACGGAATTGGCCAGCAATTTCAGCGTGTCACCTTCCAGTTCCGCCTTGACCGTCAGCACCACGTTCTTGCCGGGTTCGAGAAGATCGCGCGAGGCCTCCAGCGCGTCGGAGAACAGCGTCACTTCGTACAGCCCGGTCGGGTCGGACAGTTGCACGAAGGCAAAGCGATTGCCCTTGGCCGATTTGCGTTCCTGTTTCGACGACACCGAGCCCGCGATTTTCGCAATCAGCGGGCCGCGCTCGGCCAGGGCCGTGACTTCGGTCAGGGTTTTCACATCCCGGCGTTTCAGGGCGGACATATAGTCGTCCAAAGGGTGGCCGGACAGGTAGAAGCCGATGGCCAGATGTTCCTGCGTCAGGCGTTCCACCGGTTGCCAATCGTCGCGGAAGGCCACGCGGGGTTCGGGAATATCCGCGCCCGCCTCGCCGAACAGCGACACCTGATTTGACGCTTTCGCCTCGTGGATCGCGGCGGAATAGGCGACCAGCGTGTCCAGAGATTCGAACACCCGCGCGCGGTTTGGGTCCAGCACATCAAAGGCCCCGGCGCGGGCGAGCATTTCGAGCGGGCGCTTGCCGACACGTTTCAGGTCCACGCGACGGGCCAGATCGAACAGCGTCGCAAAGGGTTTGGCGCCACGCGCCGTCACGATCAGCCCCATCGCATCGGCACCGACACCCTTCAGCGCGCCCAAAGCGTAAACGACCTGGCCATCGCGCACCGAAAACGTCGCAAGACTGGAATTCACGCAAGGCGCAACCGTCTTGATGCCCAGCTTGTCAACCTCACGCTTGTACACCGCCAGCTTGTCGGTCAGGTGCATATCGCAGTTCATCACGGCGGCCATGAATTCGACCGGGTAATTCGCCTTCAGATAGGCCGTCTGATACGACACCACCGCATAGGCCGCCGCATGGGATTTGTTGAAACCGTAGTTGGCAAATTTTTCCAGCAGATCAAAGACTTCGCCCGCCTTGTCCTTCGCCACATTGTGGGTCGCTGCCGCGCCTGCGATGAATTTCGGGCGCTCCTTGGCCATCTCTTCGGGGTTCTTCTTGCCCATGGCGCGGCGCAACAGGTCAGCGCCACCCAGCGAATAGCCCGCCATCACCTGAGCGATCTGCATGACCTGCTCTTGGTACACGATAATCCCCTGGGTTTCCGCCAGAATATGGTCAATCGTCGGATGGATCGACTCGAGATCCTTCAGGCCGTTTTTCACCTCGCAATAGGTCGGAATGTTCTCCATCGGGCCGGGACGATAGAGCGCCACCAAGGCCACGATGTCCTCGATGCAGGTGGGTTTCATGCGCCGCAGCGCGTCCATCATACCGCTGGATTCCACCTGAAACACCGCCACGGTTTTGGCGGCGGCGTAGAGGTCATAGGACAGTTTGTCGTCCAGCGGGATCAGCGAGATATCAAGATCCACCCCGCGCAGGCGCAACAGGTCCAACGCGTTCTGGATCACGGTCAGCGTTTTCAGACCCAGAAAGTCGAACTTCACCAGCCCGGCCTGTTCGACCCATTTCATGTTGAACTGGGTGGCGGGCATGTCTGACCGCGGATCTTGGTACAATGGCACCAATTCGTCCAGAGGACGGTCGCCGATCACAACCCCGGCGGCATGGGTGGAGGCGTTGCGATAAAGCCCCTCAATCTGCGCACCGTAGTTCAGCAGACGCGCGACGACC
>JBIHZO010000249.1:0-5532 GCA_044231405.1 Cypionkella sp.
AGGCTTCCAAGCCATTGATAACCCTGTCATCAGGATTCCATAGCCTTAGATTTAGGCCGCGCCTTGCTTTTCGGCATTGGCAGGTGCTTCCTGCCGAAATGTGACCGCTCCGAAATGCAGACTGCCTTCTCAGAGTGTGTTTTTAGCTATGACCAACAGTCTGCGCCAAAGGTTGGATGCCCGACATCGCACCGCGGGTGCTGCGAGCCTGCAACCCCGTCGCGGCGCTGCAACATGGCGATCAGCAGCGACTGCTTGGTCCCGGTGTGCGAGGTCGGCGGCTGTTGCACGGATTTCGCCTTCGCGCGTGCGTGGACTGTAACCACAGTCTTCACGGTCACCGGACCGATCCCGATCGCCCGCAGGCCAGCGTCTGTCACCCCCAGCGTGGTGCCGATTGGCATTGATCTCCTGCAGCCAGCCAGGTTCGATCATCTTGGAGACGGCCATCTTTGCCGCCGCACCGGCCAGACCCTTGGGCAGCGGGGCAATGGTACCGCCGCCGCCGGCGGCGAGCCGGTCGGCCTCCAATGCGGCAGCATGGCATCCTGTTCCATCTGGTGACGCTGGGCGGGATCAAGCGGCGTGTTCGCCCTGCTTGAACACTGGGTCGGTGATCTGGCGCTGCGGGCTGACAGAGTGTTTCGGCGTGCCGCCATCACCCCAGTTCATCTCGTCGTGGTGGGTCGCTGGGTGGTCGCACTCAAAGCCTTCAGGCGGTCCAGCATCGCGTCAATCTGGAACTTGGTGGTCATGAAAGCGTCAGGAGCCTTGGCATTATCGGTGGCGCGGCGGGTGGTTATGACATGGTATCCGGGGGTGATCTGCGTGCTCTGGTCTGGTCATCATCACCCCGTCGAGGCGTCCAATGCAGGCAGTTCCAATCAGTATCATTGCGCTCTGGTCTTGCTCGCGCCTGTCACGGCTGGGTTCCATCCACATCGGCCAGCGGCACCACGCCACCTCGGTGGCAGTCAGTCACCTATGAAAGGGGTCGAATTGACCTGCGCGGGCTGACGCGCGACCGGATGGAGTCATGCCGTGTTGCCTGCCAGTTCGAACCAGACAAAGCCGAAATAACGAACGCTCCACACCGGTCGAGGCAGGCGGCATGGGCGTACCGCCGATCCTTTGGCATGACTGGTTACCAGGCAGCCGCACCCGACACTGACTGGATCCGCACAGCAATTGCACGGGTGCGGCGGTGACATTGACGAAGATGGGGGGAGGTGGTCGCCAACCCGTTGCCAAGAAAAGTCCACACCGATCCCTTTTGGTGGTTTGGTGTGGCGCAAGCCGCTCATGTGTTGTCGCGGTCGGGGCGAGTGAGCAACACCAAAACGCCTGCGGTGCCTCCGGGTCAATCGAGAGGAAAGATCGGCCGTGGCACGCGATGAAACGGCAAGCGTCGCAGATCGGGCGAACACAGGGCGCCACTGTCGCAGACGATCACCCGTGCGGCGATGGGCGCAAAGGCAGCGCGGAAGTGTTGCTGCGATTTCAGCGCGACGATCCGATGTGCCGCAGGGTCAATGCCAAAGGCGCGGAACTGCTGCAGGTCCAGCATCTGGCCGTGGTTGGTCACGACCAGCACATCCACACCGGCCACCCGCAGCACTGCGGTTGGCCCCCAGTCACCCGGCAGGCCGCCGATCATCGGTCCATCACCAATGTAGCGCCCATCCGACAGCAGCATGAGCGTCCCGGTCACCATGATCGGCCCGCCACCGAAGCGGGGGGCAGTCTTGCCTCCCAAGGGCAGGGTGACTTCCGCTCCGACCGCCTGTGCGTGCAGAAGGGCCGCAGCCCCGGGGTCCACCATCGGGCCGAAGCAGGCATTGGTCACGCCTGCCTCCAGCAGGGCAGACAGCAGGCCCGGCGCGTCGCCGTAACTGCCAGCACCCGGATTGTCGGCATAGTCGGCAATGACCAGCGGACCGGGACCGATATGGGCAAGGGCCTCGGCCGCCGCTTCGGTGGGGGTGAGGAAGCGGTTCAGGACCTCATGCCGCCGGGCCCAGATGTCATCGGCCAGCGCCTCGGCAAAGGCCAGATGCGGGCCTGCGTCACCGGTGTGGGTGACCAGAACCGTTGGCCCAAGTTCGGGGATGTCGGCATTGCCGAAGCCCGCGTTGATGCTGACGGCAAGCGCGCCGGGGGTGTCCTCATGCATGCGGGCAAGGGCGTGACGCGCGATCATCGGGCCTTCATCGGTGCGGCCACTGTTCGCCTCTTCCAGCATCGGGCGGGTCACGCGCAGGGTGCGGGGGGTGATCTCGCCAGCCATCGTGCGGTGCAGAAGACTGGCCGCGCGGCGTGCGGTGTCGCGCATGTCGACATGCGGATAGGTCGCATAGGACATCACGATCTGCGCCAGATCACACATCCGCGCAGTCACATTGGCATGCGGGTCCAGCGTGACGGCGATCGGCAGATCGGGGCCGACGACGGCGCGCAGGCGTTCCAGCAGCAGGCCCTCGCCATCGGGGTGATCCTCGACCACCATCGCGCCATGCAGGCCAAGCAGGATACCGTCCAGCGGACCGGCCTGTGCCGCCGCAAGGATGCACCCGGCAATCTCGTCAAACGCCGCGCGGGTGACAGGCCCTGCGGGTGAGGCAGAGGCGCTGAGGGCGTGGCGGGTCTGCCAGCCCTGCGCGCACGCCCCATCCATGAAGCCTGCGATGTCGGTGTTGGCATCCGCCCGCTCAACTGCGGCGGCGTCGCCGTGCAGGAACAGCCGCGCCCGGAAGGCGGCAAGATCCGTCGGTCGGATGCTGAACGTATTGGATTCATGCGCGAATTCGGCAGTCAGAACGGTGAAGGTCATCATGGGTCCTTGGGTCAGCCTTGGGGGTGGTGGCAGGCGATCTGGTGGCCATCGGTTCCTGTCACCAGCGGCGGCCGATCCGTCTTGCACAACGACGTGGCGGCAGGGCAGCGGGCGGCAAAGGCGCAGCCAGGCGGCAGGTTGAAGGGGCTTGGAATCTCTCCCCGCAGCATCTGCACGGTCTTGCGCCGGGTGGGGTCCGGCTCGAAGTGACTGTTCATCAGCGCGCGCGCATAGGGGTGACGCGGTGTGTCGCGGGCCTGCGGCAGCACCTCGACCACACGGCCAAGATACATCACCACCACCCGGTCGCAGAAGTAGCGCACAAGGCTGAGGTCATGGCTGATGAAGAGGTAGGTCAGGCCAAGATCGCGCTGCAACCCCTCCAGCAGCCCGATGATCTGGGCCTGGATCGACACATCCAGCGAGGCGGTGGGTTCGTCCAGCACAAGAAACGCCGGGTTCAGCGCCAAGGCACGGGCTATGCCGACACGCTGCTTTTGCCCGCCCGAAAGCTGGTGCGGAAAGCTGGCGGCAAGGCTGGGGTTCAGCCCGACCATGGCCATCAGCTCGGTCAACCTTGCCTTGGGGTCCGGCAGGGCCACGCGTTGCACCTGATAGGGCTCCATCACCGCGCGGCCGATGGAGTAGCGCGGGTCGATGGCGGAGTAGGGGTCTTGAAAAACCATCTGCATGTTGCGGCGCATCGCGCGCAAGGCAGCGGGCGTCAGGCTGCCAAGATCGGCCCCGTCATAGGTGACCGAGCCAGAGGTGGCCGTCAGCAACCGCAGGACCAGCCGCCCCAGTGTGGACTTGCCACAGCCGGACTCGCCGACGACCCCGGTTACGCTGCCGCGCGGGATATCGAGGCTGACATCATCCACCGCCCGCATCACGCGGCGGGGCTTCAGAAAGCCGGAGCCAGAGGCGAAATCGCGGGTCAGGCCCTTCAGGGACACAAGCGGCGTCATGCGCGCCCTCCTTGCAGGTGGCAGGCAACGTTGCCGGGTGTCAGCGCCTGAAGTGCAGGAACCTCGGTCCGGCAGACCTCCATCACCTGAGGGCAGCGCGGGTGGAACCGGCAACCGGCCGGATAGTTCAGCACGCCCGGCACCGTGCCGGGAATGCCCAGAAGCGTGCCTTCCGGCTGGTCGTGCGCAGGGATGCAGGCGATCAGGCTGGCAGTATAAGGATGGCGCGGGGTGGCGAAGATCGCTTGAGTCGCGTTCATCTCGGCCACCCGCCCGGCGTACAACACCACGACCCGGTCACAGGCCTGCGCCACGACCCCCATGTCATGCGTGATCAGGATCAGCGCCAGACCCCGGTCGCGCACGAGATCCACCATGATCTGGATGATCTGGGCCTGAATGGTCACGTCCAGCGCGGTTGTCGGTTCGTCCGCGATGATCAGGTCAGGGTCGGCGGCCAGCGCCATCGCAATGACGATCCGCTGCTTCATGCCGCCTGAAAGCTGATGCGGATAGGCACTGTGCAGGGTTTCGGCGTCGGGGATGCGCAATTGTTGCATGAGGTCGATGCTGCGCGCCTTTGCCGCCAGCTTCGACAGCCCCAGATGCAGGCGCGACACCTGATCGATCTGCGCGCCGATCCGGACAATGGGATCCAGCGAAGTCATCGGGTTCTGGCTGATCAGCGCGATCCGCCTGCCGCGCAGGTGGCGGTAGGCGGGCTCGGTCAGCGCGGTCAACTCCTGCCCGTCGAACAGGATCGACCCGGATGCAACCCGTCCGCCGATGCGGGCCAGCAGGCCCATGATTGCGAGGGCGGTCAGCGACTTGCCGGATCCGGATTCGCCGACCAGTCCCAGAATCTCGCCCTTTCGGGCCTCGAATGAGACGCCGTCCAAAGGAGCCACGCTGCCGAAGGCGACGCCAAGCCCGGTGACGGTCAGAAGTGCCATGTCACACCTCCCTCAGCCAGTTGCGGATATCCAGGGCATCGATCAGCGCATCCCCGAAAAGGTTAATCGCAATCACCGTCACCGCGATGGCGGCCCCGGGGAACAGGATGATCCAGGGCGCGATGAAGATCTGGGCCGTGCCGGACGACATCATCGCCCCCCAACTTGGCGTCGGGGGCTGCGCGCCAAGACCGAAGAAGCCCAGCGTCGCCTCAAGGATGATCGCATCGCCGGTGGCCAGCATGCCCGCCACGATGACAGGCGTGATCGCATTGGGCAGAAGATGGCGAAAGATCACATGCACATGGCCCGCGCCAAGGTTCACCGTCGCCTCGACATAGGTCTCGGACCGCAGCGCCATGACTTGGGCGCGGGTCAGGCGGGTGAACTGCGCGAGGTAAGCGATGGAAATGGCGATGATGATGCTTTCCGTGCCGGTGCCGATGATGGCGATCAGAAGAAGCGCGATCAGAATCTCGGGGAAGGACCAGGTCAGGTCCACGACCGCCGTCACCACGCGATCGAAAAGTCCGCCGAAATAGCCCGCCATTGCCCCAAGCGTCATGCCCACCATCACGGAGATCGTTATGGCGGTGAGGGCGACCGACAGCGAGGTGCGCGCGCCGTGGATGATGCGGGACAGCAGGTCACGGCCGAATTCGTCGGTGCCCATCCAATGCGCGGCCCCGGGCGGGGCGTTCGCGCCGGGCAGGTTCTGGATCGCATAGTCGTAGGGTGCCAGCCACGGCGCAAAAAGCGCGCAGCCGACCACCAGCAC
>JBIHZO010000250.1:0-5531 GCA_044231405.1 Cypionkella sp.
CCCCCTGCTGCATGTGCCAACCGCACAGAAGATCACGCTTGGCATCGTCGCTCCCTGCGCCGCCCACCGGCGATGGCGGCGAGGTGGATGTTCTGACGACCAGTCCCGGCTGCGTGAGGCCGTCCGGAGTGATCTGCGCGCCGGCTCTGGCTTTTTGGCGCGGCTTGATGTCTGGATGCGGCAAGACCGGATTCTGGTGATGTCGGGCGCGGTTGAAACCGCCCAAACCGCCGCCGCATGCAAAGTCGGGGTCAAAACCGACGACGGTCAGTTCGCCACCCCAGTGGCAGCGGCCTGTCTGGACCGTTGGAAGGCCGGCATTGGCGAACAACTGGCGCTGGCCGTCACCGACCCCGCCCACCGCGGCAGCGCGATGCTCGACACGGTTGCTCCGCCGCGTGTGTTGCAACTGCAGGCGATGCTGGCCAAAGCCATGCCCGCGACGGGGCCATCGCGGACGCAAGCGCGTCATGCCCGGCCGATGCCTTGATGATCACCGTTGTGGCGCCCGATGCCGCGGCTTTGTCCGGTGCTTGCGTGATCACCCACCCGGATCAAGCCGTGAATTGCCCATAAACTCGACAGCGTGGCCCTGCGGTTCCGGACCGGCGGGCCAATTGTAACAAGATCAGTTGACATATTCCCCCGGTGACAGGGTAGGGTGTCGCATAGGCCAAGGGCCCGTTGTGTCATGGTGTTGTTACCATGCCTCATCAGGTTGGCTTAGCACAATGGGTGCCGCCCAAAGGCATCCAAGGCAAACCGTGCAAACGGACCAACATCAGGGAGACTATCCG
This sequence comes from Cypionkella sp., assembly GCA_044231405.1. GTDB lineage: Bacteria > Pseudomonadota > Alphaproteobacteria > Rhodobacterales > Rhodobacteraceae > Cypionkella. The sequence continues at coordinate 798 of JBIHZO010000250.1, forward strand.
TGACCAAACACGAAACCGCTTTCAACCGCCGCAGCTTTCTGAAGACCTCGGCTGCTGGCGTGGGCGCATTGGCTGCCCCCGCTTTGATCTCGTCCAAAGCGCTTGCCTCGTCGGGCGAATTGAACTTCACCGGCTGGGCTGGCTATCCGGCGCTGGCCGAAAAAGTGTTCCCGGCTTTCACCGCCGCCACCGGCATCAAGGTGAACTTCACCGAGCAGCCTGATAATGACGGCATCTTCGCCGCTTCAAAGATCGCCGCCGAAGCCGGTGGCATCGACGTGATGGAGCCGACCATCGACTCCGTTGACCAGTATTTCACCAACGGCCTTGCGGGCGCTTGGGACGAAGCCAAGCTGGCCATGGGCAACTATCTGCCCGGTCTTGCCGATGGCGCTGCGGGCGAGCGTTCGCGCAAAGAGGGAAATCTGCTTTATGTTCCGTCGAACTGGGGCACCGAGGCGCTGGTCTACAACAAGGAAGCCGCTGTTCTTGGCGACACCCCGAGCCTTGCCGCTCTGTTTGATCCGGCCAACCAGGTTGTCGTGCGTCCGCGTTCGGCCCTGACCGCCATGGGCCGTCTGCTTGAAGCGCAAGGCAAACTGCCGCGCCCTTGGAACGATTGCTACACCGACATGGCCGCAATGACCGAGCTGTGGGACATCGCGCTGGCGGCTTGCGTCGCCGCCAAAGGCAACGTGGTCCAGTTCTGGGCCGGTGAAAACGAAGCAAACGCAGGCTTCGTCGCCAACGGTGCAACCGTGGGTCTGTGCTGGGATTCGACCGGCTACAACCTGCGCAATGACGGCTATGCCTATGCCGCGCCCGTCGAAGGCGCATTCGCCTGGCACCAAGGCTTCATGCTTATGAAGAACGCCGTCAACGTCGATCAGGCGCATGAATTTGCCAAATACGTCTCGTCGCCGGAAGGCGCTGCAGGCTGGGCAAGCGCCTTCTCGTCGAACGCCGTCGGCAAGGATGCCGCTGCGCTGATGAGCCCGGAAGTCGCCACCTACTATAATTCGGCCTTCGACGACGCCAAACTGGCGGCGCTGTGGTGGTGGCCGGACCAGTCCGCAGAATTTGTCGCCAAACGCGGCGAGTATTCGGACAAATACAAAGCGTCCTGATCCACAACCTCAACCATACACGCCGGGTCCGAAAGGGTCCGGCGTGTCGCTTTTTTGGCGCAGGCACGGGCTTTGGCCGAATTCGGCACGCAATACGGTCATAGCAATTGCGCGTCCGTGTGGGCCTGATAGCCTGACAACACGACATAAAAAAAGACCACGGGGAAGGATGCACCAATGAGTGCCGGAGTTGAACTTGATGATGTCTGTCAGGATTTTGGCAGTTTTAGGGCCGTCGACCATGTGAATGTCGATATTCAGCCCGGTGAGTTTTTCTCGTTTTTGGGACCGTCTGGTTGCGGCAAAACCACGATCCTGCGCATGATCTCGGGCTTTACCGAACCAACCGAGGGCACCATCCGCATCGGCGGCAAAAACATGCGCGGCCAGCGTCCGAACCAACGCCCCACCACTTTGATTTTCCAGAACCTGGCACTGTTCCCTTTGATGACAATCTGGGAGAACATCGCCTTTGGTCTGGAAGTGCGCGGTGTCGACAAGGCCAAGCGCAGGGCGCGGGCCGAAGAGTTGTTGGCCTTGGTCGATCTGCACGGTGCAGCTGACAAGATGGTCAGTCAACTGTCGGGTGGTCAGAAGCAGCGCGTCGCCATTGCGCGGGCTTTGGCCGTCGAACCTGCCGTGATGCTGCTGGACGAACCCCTTTCGGCGCTGGACTTGAAGCTGCGTCAACACATGCGGGCCGAATTGCGCGCCATCCAGAAACGCACCGGCGTGACCTTCATCTACATCACCCATGATCAGGGCGAGGCGCTGGCAATGTCGGACCGCGTTGGCGTCATGTCTCAGGGGCGTCTGCAACAAGTCGCCAACCCGCGCGACATCTACAACAACCCGACCAACGGCTTTGTTGCCAGCTTTGTTGGCGAAAACAATATCTTGCCCGGTCTGATCAAAAACAATGCCGCCGGTATCGCCAGCTTTGAAACACAGATTGGCACCTTCAGGGCCCGCTTGCCTGCGGCCGCGAGTGGCACCGTCAAGCTGTATGTCCGCCCCGAACACATGATCCTCTCGGCCGCCGCCGGGGCCGAGAATTCGGTCCCCGTTACCCTGACGGACGTGTCCTTCGAAGGCAATTTCATCTCGGTTCACGCCCAGACCGACAACGGCACCACCCTGATCGCCGAATTGCGCAACGACGGATCGGCCACAGTTCCGGCCGCGGGGTCGCGCATGCATATGACCTTTGACGCCAGAAACAGCTCTATCCTGCCCGACAGCGCAGCTGCGGGGGCCTGATCCATGCATGACCTATACCGTCGCTTTGGCCGCAGCCTGACCTACCTGTTCGTCGGCCTGACGTTTTTCTGGCTGGTCATTCTGGTGATCTTGCCGAATTTCACGATGCTGGAAAGCTCTTTCCGTCCCTATCTGGCCCAGGCGGATGAAGGTGGGCCGCTGGATTTCTACTCCTTTGCCAACTACGGCAAGATCCTTGGCAATGAAGTCGATTTCTCGATCTTTGGCTTTGTGGTGCCGACCCCGGTGCGGGTGAAGGTGTTCTTGCTGACCATCTTCTATTCGGCGCTGGTGACGGTGATCACCTTTGCTCTGGCTTATCCGCTGGCGTTCTATCTGGCGAAGATCGTTTCGCCCAAGTCGCTGCCGACACTGTTCTTGCTGCTGTTCGTGCCGCTGTGGGTGTCGGAAATCCTGCGGTCCTTCGCGTGGTGGATCATTCTTGCGTTGAAGGGGCCGCTGAACTTTGTGCTGATGAACCTTGGCATCATCGACAGCGAGATCCGCTGGATCGCCGGGTTCAGCCCGGTCGTCATCGGGCTTGTCTATACCTATGTGCTCTTCATGGTGTTCCCACTTTACAATGCGATGCAATCGCTGGACAGCAACCAGATTGAGGCCGCCGAGGATCTGGGCAGCCCGTGGTGGCGCACCCATTTGCGGGTGATCCTGCCGCATGCCAAACCCGGCATCGCAAGCGGAGCCGTGATGGTGTTCATGCTGTCGGCCGGGTCACTTCTGGTGCCATCGCTGTTGGGTTCCACCACCTCGGGTTGGTTCACCCAGACCATTCAAGGCATCATGATGGACAGTCAGGACTGGAATGCAGGGGCGGCTTTTGCCTTCATGCTGCTCTTGGTCTGCACGATCTTTGTCAGCCTGATGATGCGTCTGTTTGGCGTCAAACTTTCCGACATCGCGAAATAGGGGCGGGATCATGCACAAGAACCGCAACTTTTTGTTTCACCTCTATATGGGGCTTTTTCTGTTCTATTTGCTGGTGCCGCTGTTCGTGATGAGCGGGGCCGCTTTCAACGACAGCAAGCTGCCCACGATCCTGCCGTGGAAGGGGTTTACGGATAAATGGTTTATTGAGCTGTGGAAAGACAGCCGCATCTGGGTGGCGTTTCGGAACACCATCCTTGTGGCCATCGCGGTTGTGGCCATCGCCGTGCCGATCGGCACAGCGGCAGCCATCCTGATCAACTCGATTGGCGGAAGGGCGCGCTCCGTCCTTTACGGGCTGATGGTGGCGCCGATCCTTATCCCCGGCGTGGTGATTGGTATCTCTACCTTGTTGTTCTGGAACTATTTTTCGATCGGTTCTGGCCTGCATCTGTCGGTGCTGGGTCAGGTCAGCTACATCGCGTCCTTTGTGATGTTGCTGGTGCTGGCGCGGCTGCAAAGCTTTGATCAAGGGCTCGAAGAGGCGGCACTGGACCTTGGCGCAACCCATGCCCAGGTGATGCGCCGCATCCTGTTGCCGCATCTTTATCCGGCCATCGGGGCAGGGGCGGCGATTGCGTTTTTCCAATCCATCGAGAATTTCAACGTCACCCTGTTCACCCGGGGCGGGGCCGATACGCTGACGGTCTATGTGTTCTCGAAGGTGCGCTCGGGCATCACGCCCACGATCAACGCGCTGGCGCTGATCCTGATCCTGTTCACCCTCGTCTTGGCGATCTTTTACGAACTGAAGCGGCGCCGCAAAGCCCGCATCGAGGCCGCGCGTGAGGCCGAAGGGCGCCGGGCGTCAGAGGCCGAGGAGTAACTGTAACGGCAAAGGCCCGGATCGCTCCGGGCCTTTGGCTTTTGCGGTAGGGCGGGGTTCACCCCGCCGCTGGATCAGAAGAACGCCTGCAACCCGGTGATTGCGCGGCCCAGGATCAGCGCATGCACATCATGCGTGCCCTCATAGGTGTTCACCGTTTCAAGGTTCACCATGTGCCGCATGATCTGGTAATCTTCCTGAATGCCGTTGCCGCCGTGCATGTCACGCGCCCAACGGGCCGCATCCAGCGCCTTGCCACAGTTATTGCGCTTGATGATCGAAATCATCTCGGGTGCAGCATTCGCTTCATCCAGCAACCGCCCAACGCGCAGTGACGCCTGCAGGCCCAGCGAAATTTCTGTCATCATATTCGCCAGTTTCAACTGATACAGTTGCGTCTGCGCAATCGGTTTGCCGAATTGCTTTCGGTCCAACCCGTACTGCCGCGCCGCGCCCATGCAGAACTCTGCCGCACCCAGAACGCCCCAGGAAATGCCATACCGCGCCCGGTTCAAGCAGCCAAACGGCCCCTTCAAGCCTTCGACATGCGGCAGCAAAGCGTCGTCGCCAACCTCG
>JBIHZO010000020.1:0-16875 GCA_044231405.1 Cypionkella sp.
CCAGCGCTTGCCCAGCGCCTTAGAAATCGGTTGGCGCGCCGCCCTCTTGTTTGCGCCTTGCCACGAATTGACGCAGTTCTTCCTGATGATCGCCGTTCATCTCGGGCGCTTCGAATTCTGCGATGATCTGCTTGTAGACCCGGTGCGCACGCTCTGATGTCCAGACCGCACCGTCCAGCTGCCACGCCTCATAATTGCGCCAATCCGACACAATCGGCGCGTAGAATGCGGTCTGATAGCGGTCTTGGGTGTGCTGACAGCCAAAGTAATGGCCGCCCGGCCCGACCGCCTTGATCGCGTCAAAGGCCAGATCATCCGGCGTTACCGCCACCACCGAGGCCTCAAAATAGCGCTGGATCATCTGCAGCACTTCGCAATCCATCACGAATTTTTCAGGGCTGGCGATCAGCCCGCCCTCCAGCCAGCCCGCGGCGTGATAAACCATGTTGGTGCGCGACTGCACCGCCGCCCAAAGGGAATTGCTGGTCTCCCACATCGCCTGCCCGTCCGGCACATTGGCTGCACAGGTGCCCGAGGAGCGCAGCGGCAAACCATAAAACCGCACCAACTGCCCGGTCATCTGCGTCGCCCGCATGTATTCGGGCGTGCCAAAGGCCGGCGCGCCCGACTTCATATCGACGTTCGAGGTAAAGGTGCCCAAAGCCACCGGGCAGCCCGGATTGATGTATTGCAGCAGCGCCACACCCGCCAACCCTTCGGCCAACGACAGCGACACCGCGCCCGACATCGTCACCGGAGCCATCGCCCCCGCCAGGGTAAAGGGTGTGATCACAACAGGTTGGCCACGCTTGGCCAGACGCATCGCCCCGTCCAGCATCGGATAGTCGTGCTGCAGCGGCGACACCGAGTTGATGTTGGTATACATCCGCGGCTTGGCCTTGAATTCATCCTCCGACAGCCCCCCTGCGATGCGGACCATCTCCATCACATCCTCAACCCGTTCCGCGCCCAGCGAATAAGCGTGCACCACCTTGTCGGTGATGGTCAGCTTTTCATAAAGGCAGTCCAGATGCCGGACGCTGGCATGGATGTCCACCGGTTCCACCGGATAGCCACCCGCGATGTGGATGCAGTTGAAATACTGCGTCAGCTTCATGAATTCCCTGAAGGTTTCAAAGTCCCCGGTCCGCTTGCCCCGCTGCAAATCCCAGGCGTTGGGCGGGCTTGAAACGTTGACGAACAGCATATGCTTGCCGCCCATGATGACTTCGCGGTCGGGGTTGCGCGGGGTGATGGTGAAGGTTTCGGGCGCATGGGACAACATCTCCATGACGAAATCTTCGTCCATTTTGACATTGGTGCCATTCACCGTGCAGCCCGCTTGCTTCAGATAGGCCACCGCCTCGGGGTTCAGGAACTCGATACCGATTTCCTTCAAGATCCGCATCGTGGCCTTGTGCACCGCCTGCACGCCATCGGCGTCCAAAGGTTCAATCGGGCGGTCGTTGTTGACCGGAATCCGCCATGGCATCTGATCCACCGCCGCCGACCCCGCCCGGCTTTTGTTGCCAGCACGGCCACCGGCCCGGGCACGCTTGCGGTTTGAATCGTCGGTCATGGTTGCCTCCATCAGTTGCGCGGCACCTTGTGCCGGCTTGCTGTGGCCAAGATGGACCAAGCAAGGGCGGCGCGCGCACTCTGCCACCGACGCCAAAGCGTCGTTTTTCGCGGACGAAACCCCTAAACGGCCGAAAGACTGTCGATCCAAGCCCCCAAATGGCTGATATCGGGCAAAACCACATCAGCATGATCGGCAAGATCATCGGCCGTGGCAATGCCGGTCAGGACCGCCACACGAAGCATGCCAGCGGCAGCCCCGGCGTCCAGATCATGTCGGCTGTCACCCACCATCGCCACACGGCCCGGAGCCAATTCAGAGGCGGCCACAAAGGCCAGAAGCTGCCCCGGCGCGGGCTTGCCACCCCAACCCGAATCGCAACCCGCAACGAAATCGAACAGTCCGATCACCCCCGCGCCCGTCAGATGCGCCCGTGCGGGGGCTTCGGTGTCATTGGTGGCCAGACCAATGCGCAACCCCCGCGCCCGCAGCGCGCCCAACACAGCGGGCAGGTCCACGGCGGGCACCATCGGCGCCGCAGCCGCCAGCCGGTTCATCACCGCGTTCAGCCCATCGCGCGACAGTTGCGGCACATGCGGCAGCACAATGTCGGCAATCTCGGGCGTGGTCATGGCGATCACCGGGCTGTCGGGCGAAAACTCCCCGGTTTCCAGATCATAGCCCAGCACCGCGCCCAATCCCGGCTGGCCCAGCTCGGCCAACAGGCTGCGGGTCCACGCTCCCCAACTGGCGCGAAAATCAAACAGCGTGCCGTCCTTGTCGAAAATCACTGCGTCGATCATGGGTCAGGTCCAATGCTGATGTTGCGCGCCGGGCAGCGCGAGGCGCGCCTGCATCGGCGTGGTGTAGGGCAGCCCGGCCTGATCACAAAACGCCATCACCCGGGCATCATCCTCGGTCAGAAAATCCAGAACCGCGCCCAGAAACACCGGATTGCCCGCCAGTTCAGGCAAATCACCCTGCCCCGCACCGCTGGCGGCAAGAAAGGCACCGATCAGGTCCGGCTGCTCCAAAAGCCAGGAAAGCGCCTGCAAAGCCAAGGTTTCAGCCGATTCTTGCCGAGTCATCCGGTTCTCCACCCAGTTATTCACAGAAATCGCACAAATTGCGCACGCTTTGTTACCCATTCAGAAAGGAATTCTTAACCACTTGAACGGCACACTGATACCAACGCGTAACAGGTTCAGCAGGCTTTTGTACGATGGTCGTCAAGATTTTGATAGTGGACGATGTGGCCACCAACCGCATCGTCATGAAGGTCAAGCTGCAGGTGGCGGGCTATCAGCCCGTGCTTGCAGCCAATGCGGCCGCTTGTCTTGACCTTGCCGCGCGCGATGTACCCGATCTGATCCTGCTTGATCTGCTGTTGCCCGATATGTCGGGGATTGACGTGCTGACCCGGCTGCGCGCCGATCCCCTCACCAGATCGGTACCGGTGGTGATGTTCTCGGCCAGTCAGGACGCAGGCGCTCGGGCGCGGGCCTTTCGGGCGGGCGCGGATGAATTTCTGACCAAGCCAATTGACGATCAAACCCTGCTGGCGCGCATCCGCAGCTTCATGCGCGCCCGCGATCAGATCGAAAGCTATGGCAACCCCGATGGCAGCATTGCCATGCTGGGTCTGGCAGAAGCGGCGGCCACCTATCACCCGCCGGGTCAGGTGGCGATTGTCACCGCGCGCAGTGACACCGCGTTGCGCCTGCGCCGTGACATTGCCACCCATATCCCCGACCGCGTTGTCACCATGACGGTGGAGGAGGCGCTGTCCGAAAGCCTGAATTCCGGCACCGCCCCCGATGTGTTCCTGATCGAATCCGATCTGGGCAACGCCGCCAACGGCCTGCGCCTGATGTCTGAACTGCGCAGCCGCACCAACACCCGCCACGCCGCCTTTTGCCTGCTGGTTCCGGTTGGCTCTGTCGTGGGCGCCGCAGTGGCCTTTGACCTTGGTGCCAACGATATGGTCAGCGCCACCGTTCCGGGCGAAGAAATCGCCCTGCGTCTGGCCCGCTTGCTGGTGCGCAAGCGCGAGGCCGACCAGATGCGCACCTCGGTGCAAGACGGCTTGCGGCTGGCGATGTTTGACCCGCTGACCGGACTGCACAACCGCCGCTACGGGGCGGCACAACTGTCGGCGATTGCCGAGCGTGCCTGCAAATCCGGCACCGCTTTTGCGGTCATGGTGGTGGATCTGGACCGCTTCAAATCGGTGAACGACCGTTGGGGCCATGCCGCAGGGGATGCCGTGCTGGTTGAGGTGGCGGGCCGTTTGGCCCAAAATCTGCGCGGCGGCGATCTTTTGGCGCGCATTGGCGGTGAGGAATTTCTGATCGCCCTGCCCGACACCTCCTTGGCCGAGGCGCGCGGCGTCGCTGAACGCCTGTGTCACGCGGTGGAGGAAAGCCCGATGCGCCTTGGCGACGGTGCGACGTTGCGGGTGACGGTGTCGATCGGCCTTGCCATCAGCACCCACAGCGGCCTGCCCGATTGCATCGACGCGGTGTCAGAGATCGTCGACCGCGCCGACCGCGCGTTGCTGGTGTCAAAATCGGGCGGCCGCAATCAGGTGACGATCAGCCGCACGGCGGCTTGAGCCGACGTCACCAACAGCCCGCGAAACTTGGCCGGAAACCGCAGTTTCTGCGGGCAAAACCCAAACGAGGTGCGACACGCCCGGATCGCCTTTCTGTCGAAGGTGATCCACATCAAAAGCACGATCCGTCAGGATGGGCCAAGGTGAAACCCCTTTTCACGGCCAGCCCCACCGACCTCAATCCGCCTTCTTGTCGTCCCGACCCGGCCGCAACCGGTCTTCCAGCCGCCCGGCAAAAGCCAGACGCGCCTCTGGCGTCATCGAGATCAGAAATGCGCGCAGCAAATCCTGCCCCAGTTGCAACTGGCTTTCCATGCGTCGCTGCTGGCTGTCCATCAGCTTCGCCAGAGCATCCGGCGCAAACGGATCGGCCCGCAGCGCCCCCAGCAGCGCCTGCGCATCCTGCACACGCTGACGCCGATTGTCCCGCAGGTCCGGTGCTTTGGCCAGAAACGCCTCCCGCAGCACCCGACGGTCATCGCGGCTCAGCGCCTCGGAGAACGGCCCGAAACCAAGCTCGCGCCCCATGTCCATACGGCCACCATCGGGCCCGTGGTTCAGCATCGCCCCGGCAACCACCCCCGCCACCGCAAGGTTGATCGCAACCGAGATCGCCAAGGCGATCCGCAATCCCTTGCCAGATTTCGCCACAACAGGTTGAACGTCACTCATCAGATCAGTCCTCGGCCAAAAGGGCGTCAACGCCCGGCATCAGGTCCACAGTTTCCACAACGCTTCCCATACTCCAGTCACCCGCCAGCGCCATCACGGTTTCAGGCTGCACAAATCCCACGAAAAACCCGGCCATCGCCACCGACGCCAGCCCCGCCAGAACCCCGCCGCCGCCAAAAAGCGCGGCCAGCGCCGTCCAGACCCCGGTTTTGCGCGCGACAGCCCGCACCATCGGCGCAGCCTTGGGCTGCAAGGCCGCGGCGTCCGCCATCACCCGCGCCATCAGCGCATCGGAAGGCGTCACGTCCGAAACGCGCGCCGTGGCAAACAAAGCGTCCAGATCATCCATCATTCGGCCTCCTCATAGCCAAGGGCTTCCCGCTTTCCGGAAAGCGCCGCAGTCAAAGCGCGTTTGCCCCGCGCGGTCAGGCTTTCAACCGCCTCGACACCGATCTGCATGATCTCGGCAATCTCGGGATTGGTCAGACCTTCAATGTGGCGCAGCACCACGGCCTCACGCTGACGGTCGGGCAACCCCGACAGCGCCGCGTTCAGCGCCGTCATCCGGTCGGCCTCAATCATGCTTGACACCACCGAAGCCGCCCCATCTTCAGGTTCGGCCACGCTGTCCAAAGCCTCGGTCCGCCTGCGTTGGCGGGCGCGCAGGCGGTCGGTGCACAGATTGGTGACAACCCGGTAAAGCCAGGTTGACACCTTGGCCTCGCCCTGCCGCCACTCGGGTGCCACTTTCCACAACCGCAGCATCGCCTCTTGCGCGATATCCTCGGCCTCGACCCGGTCTGCCAGCAACCGCCCGGCATAGCCCAGCACCCGGGGCAGCAACCGATGCGCAAGCAGACGCGCGGCCTCGGGGTCCCCATTTGCATAGAGCACCACCAGCGTCTCGTCACTCACCTCGGCAAGGGTATCGCGGGCCATTGTCATCCTGCTGTGGACTTACCCGCCACAGGGCGGATCGGCAATCATGATGTGGGGCGCGCGCCCGGTCAGGGGCGCGCGCGGATCATATCAGTTGTGGCCGTGGCCTTTGCCGTGCCTGCCTTTGCCATCACGCCCGCCGCGTTCCGCCATCTTTTCCTTGGCAGCATCGGCCTCGGCCTGCGTGATCGCGCCATCGCCGTCAGCGTCGATCATGCCAAACATCCTGTCCGATCCCGGACGCACCGCCATTTCGGCCGCCGACAACAGCTTGTCGCCATCGGTGTCCATCCTTGTGACCATTTCGGCCGCCATCGTGTTGGCGCGTTCCGCCATCATCTTCAGATGCATCGCGGCCAATTCGTCGCCCGACAGCAAGCCATCCTTGTTGGCGTCGACTTCGGCCACACGGGCCGCATGGGCTGCGTCAAGCTCGGCCTGCGTCACCTTGCCATCCTTGTCCGCATCCAGCGTGGCAAAGTCGAACGCGGGCATCGGACCCATTTCCATACCGCCCATGCCGCCGCCCATACCGCCGCGGTTGTCAGCAAAAGCAACGGTGGACAGGCCAGCAGCCAACACGGCTGCAATCGTAAGGGCCGAAAGGGTGAAATTCGTTTTCATCTTTGTCTCCTGCTCAGGCCGCAACGCTGTGTCGCGGCTTTCATACCCAATCAAACGCCGCTGGCCCGGACTTCCGTCGCCCCCGGCTGAAGTTTCTTTGGCCCGCCTTGCGACAAAGGCGCGCTGCGCGAAAACGCCCTCTCCCCAATCTGGTCCAGATCACCTAAATGATATGCTCAACAGTAAGGAATGCCCCGATGCCGCAAGACGCCATGACCGCGGATGCCTATGCCGAACGTCCAACCTGGCCCGCCCTTCGCAACGGCTGGAAAGGGCGCTGCCCGTCCTGTGGCACCGGGCCATTGATGCGCGGCTATCTGAAAGTGCGCGACAATTGCCCCGTCTGCGGCGAGGATCTGCATCACCAGCGCGCCGATGACGGCCCGGCATATCTGACCATTCTGATCGTCGGACATCTGTTGGCCCCTGCGATCATGTTCGTCTATTCCACCTACCGCCCCGAGCCGATGACCATGGCCGCGATGTTTTCGGTGGCCTGCGTGGCGCTGTCCTTGTACCTGTTGCCCCGCTTGAAGGGTGCGATGGTGGGCCTGCAATGGGCCAAGCGGATGCACGGATTTGGCGCGCCTGACCATGTTCAAACCGATCAGGATGCATAGCCCGGATCAGCCTATCCGCCCTGCGGCCACGGTGATCCTGTGGCGCAATTCGGGCGCGGGCAGGCAGGTGTTGATGGGGATGCGCGGCCACGCGGCGGCCTTCATGCCGTCGAAATATGTCTTTCCGGGCGGCGCGGTGGACGCCGAGGATCACAGCCTTTCAGAATCCGCTCTGCACCCCGAATGCCAGCACCGTCTGACCCGTCACTGCCCGCCAGATGCGCCCAATCCGGCCACCCTTGTCGCCGCCGCCCTGCGCGAATTGGCCGAAGAAACCGGGTTGACCCTGCCCGCAACCAGCCCCGGAACCTTGCGCTTTGTGTTCCGCGCCATCACCCCGCCGGGCCGCACCCGCCGCTTTGACGCCAGGTTCTTCCTCGCCGACGCGGCAACCGTTCAAGGCGATGCCGAAACCTTCGCCTCGACCGAGCTGTCGCACCTGCACTGGATTGGCCTGCGCGACGCCCGGGCGCTGGATCTGCCGTTCATCACCGAAGTGGTTCTGGCCGAAGTCACCGCCCTGCTGGCCGGTCACCCGCAACCCGGCGTGCCGTTCTTCGACAATTCCGGCCCCGTGCCCACCTTTCGCCGCCTGACCTGATCAGCCCTGATCGGGGCTGCCGTCACGCGTCATCGGCCAGACCGGATGCGGCACCGGGTCTTTGGCGCGCAGCAGATGCGACCGGAAGATCTGGGCATAGTTGCGGTAAACATACCCGTCGTTCCGGTTCAGGTAATGTGCCCGTTTTGCGGCATAAAGCGCGGGAAGCTGATACCAAGGCGTGTTGGGGCTCATGTGATGCACCACATGCAGGTTATTGTTCAGAAACAACAAAGCCAGCGGTCCGCGGTCCTCGACCACCACGGTGCGGGCGCAATGGGACGCATGGGCGCGATGTTCCAGAAAGGTGCGGATTTTCAGCACACCATAGGCCATGTAAGCCGCAGCAATATAGGCCAGCACCGGCATGTCCCCCACCAGCCACAGCCAGATCGCGACCAAAGCCACGCCCACCGCGTTCAGCGCCCATGCAAGCGCAATGTCCCGATCTCCGGCCAAGGCCGCCGCCAGATCGGCCTTCACGAAATAGTAAGTCGACACCGCCGGACCCAGGAAAATCCGCCCCAACAGCGTGTTGTTGGCCCGCAACAACAGTTGTATGGGCCGCGGCGTTTTCGCCCAGACGGCGGGGTCCATGTAGTTGGACTCGGGGTCGTCATAGGGATCGGTCAGGCTGGGGTCGTGGTGATGCTGCAAATGGGTGTCACGGAAACGTCCATAGGGCACCACCAGCAGCAGCGACGGAAACACCAGCGCTTCGTTCAGCCGCTGCATCGCAAAGGGGTGGCCGTGCAAAACCTCATGTTGCAGCGATGCAAACTGCACAATGGCCAGTATGGTCAGCACCAACGCCAGCCCCCCCGACACCTGCCAGACCGAGGTTCCAGCCATCCATACCGCGTAAGTCAACACCAGCATCGCAAGCGTGGGCCATTCGATGGGTCGCGGGGTGGCGGTCTGCATTTTCGTCTCCGGTCAGCGGGTTACACTTGCGATAGCACTTGCCATGCGGCTTTGGAATTCCCAAGATGCGCAACGCAATGTCAACAGATGTGACAATAATCACCAAATGCCAGATATGATCGACAAACGCGACCGCGCCACCCTGTTCCGCGCCCGTCTTGCGCAGGCGATGGCAGAGCGCGGGCAAAGCCAAAGCGCCTTGGCGCGCGCCGTGGCCGTGGACCGTTCCACCATCTCGGCGCTGCTGTCGGGCGGCACCCGGTTGCCCGGCGCGCAGCTGGCCGCCGATTGCGCGCAGGCTTTGGGCGTCTCCTGCGACTGGCTGCTGGGCCTGTCGGGCCGGCCTGAACCCGTGGCAGACTTGCTGGCGGCTTCGGTGACGATGACAGATGCCCCCCGCGCGCTGTTTGATGCGACGATTTTTGGCTGGCACCAACAGGCGGCGGGCTACAAGATCCGCCATGTGCCCGCGACCTTGCCCGATATGCTGAAACTGCCCGCCTTGGTGGAATGGGAGTATCGCGCCCATCTGGGGCTTGACGCCGATGCCGCCATCACCGCGTTTCAGGATCAACTGGAATGGCTGCGCGGCGCCGGGTCAGATTATGAAATCGCGATGCCGCTGCATGAAATCGCAGGCTTTGCAACGGCTTCCGGCTATTGGGCCGACCTGCCCCTGACGATCCGGCGCGCGCAACTGGATCATCTGATCCAGCTTGCAACCGAGCTATACCCCGCTCTGCGCCTGTATCTGTTTGATGCCCACCGGGTGTTTTCCAGCCCTGTCACCGTCTTTGGCCCGCATCTGGCCGCGATTTACCTTGGCCGCCAGTTCATCGTCTTCCGCGATCCGTCCCGCGTGCAATCCATCGTGCAGCATTTCGACTGGCTGGTGCGCGAAGCGGTTCTGGACGCCCGCGACGTCATCACCCACCTGATCGATCTGCGCGCCACGCTCTAGCGCAGCATCTGCAAGCGACGCAAATCATAGCCGTTCCAGTCCAGAATCTCCCGCGCGGCCACCAGCCGGTCGGGCGGCAAGGCCCCGTCGCGGTTCAGGATGAATCCCAGCCGCCCGTTCGGCGTGCCAATCACCAGCGTGCGGTAATCCGCATCCGCCCACAAGACCCACCACGGCCCCGGCTGTCCCGGCACCACAAACCGCCCCGGCCCATCGGGTTGCATCGCCCCCGCGCCTTGCACAAGATTGCCCGAAAGGCACAGCTGGTACGCCACGGCAAGGCCCTTGGCGGCCCTTGTGATCTCAACCCCGCCCGGCACGCAAGCACCTGACTTGGCGGCGAAATCCGCCACCTGAACCCAGCTCCCCACCAGCCGCGACGGGTCCAGCACTGCGTTGGAATACATTGGCGCATCCGGGCTGCGATACCGGCCCACCGACACGGGCGGCACCGTCGGCGCACAGGCTGCCAAGGCCAGAAGAACGGCGATCAGTCGATACACAATGTCACCATCACCCCATTGTCCTGCAAAATCTCGTTGCAACCGAACATCGGCGACACCGGAGCGCAGGTGCCCGATCTGGCCAGACAAAACGCCTCACAATCGCTTTCGCGCTGACAAGACTTGCCAGAGTCCCGCGTCTGCATGAAGCAGGTCTTGCCGCCGGTTTTCCCCGCCTTGCCCCAAGATCCGCCCTTTTTCAAACAGGCCGTTTCCTGTGGTGACGCGATCACCACAGGTGTTACCCGCTCAACCGACGCTTCCGGCTTGACGACAGGTGCCTCGGGTTGTGCAACCGGGGCCTCCAGCGTCGTCGTCGCGATTGCGTCACCGGTGATGGGGTTTGCGACGGGGGGCGCAGGCCTGTCGTCGCGCCCCGGCAGGGCCAGCGCGCAAGCGGTCAGCAAAACACAACACAGCAAGGGCAAAAGGCGCATCGACACTCCTGTTCTGCCGCCACAAGGCCCGATCTGCCCCGTCGGCGCAAGGGCTTAGTAGGGCTGCGGATGGGCGCGGTGGGCAGCGTCAATTTCGGCCAGAACCGCGTCCGAAAGCACCACATCCGCCGCACCAATATTGGTTTTCAACTGCGCCAGCGTGGTTGCCCCGATGATCGGGATCACCGGAAAAGGCCGGGCCGCACAAAAGGCTATCGCCATCTGCGACGGGTCCAACCCGTGGCGCGCGGCAATGCCCAGATAGGCCGCAACGGCAGGAAACACCTGCGGCGTGATCCGTCCGCTGAGTGATGGGTTCAGCGCCCGACGTGAGTTTTCGGGGATCACATCGCCGGCATATTTTCCCGTCAGCAGCCCCGTCGCCAGCGGCGAAAACGCCAGAAGCGGCATGTCTTCCAGCACCGAAAGCTCGGCCCAATCGCTGTCAAACTGCCGGCACAGCAGTGAATATTCGTTCTGAACCGTCATCACCCGCGGCAATCCAAGCTGTTCGGAAAGGGCAAGCCAGCGCGCGGCACCCCAGACCGATTCATTGGAAAGCGCGAGGTGGCGGATCTTGCCCTCTGCAATCAACTGCGCCGTTACCTGCAATATATCAATGATTTGCGCGTCGATCTTCGCACAATCACCGCCCCGCGCATCAAACCCCCAAATGTCGCGAAAGTGGTAGGATGCCCGGTCCGGCCAATGCAGTTGAAAGAGGTCGATATAGTCGGTCTGCAATCGGCGCAGCGATGCCTCAACCGCCGCGCGCAACACCAGACCGGTCACCGGCGCACCGGCCCGGATGATGTCGCGCCCACCGCCACACACCTTCGACGCCAGCACCACCCGGTCGCGCCCGCCACGTGTGGCGAACCACGCGCCAATGATCTCTTCGGTGCGACCGATGGTTTCGGCCAGCACCGGGTTGACCGGGTACATCTCGGCAGTGTCCCAAAAGTTCACCCCCGCCGCCAGCGCCAGATCGGCCTGCGCATGTCCCTCGGCCTGTGAATTCTGACTGCCCCAGGTCATCGTGCCCAAACACAGTTTCGACACCGAAATCCCGGTATGACCCAAGCGTACCTGCTGCATCGCGCTCTCCTGTTTTCGCCAAGCTATGCGCCACGACCGGCCATGAAAAGCCCCAACGGCCAGTTTTCGCCCAACCCCAGATCCACTGACCCAGATCAGCACAGGCCCTTTGCCGCAGACCTAAGCTCAGGCAAACCCCAAGGAGCACGTCATGCAGATCACGTTCAACGGCCAGACCGGCATCGTCACCGGCGCGGGTTCAGGCATCGGCGAGGCCATTGCTATCGGCCTTGCCGCCGCCGGGGCGCGGGTGATCGTGGCCGACCGCAATCTGGACAAGGCCACCGCCGTCGCGGCCAAGATCACGGCCAGTGGCGGGCTGGCCCATGCGACGGGCGGCGATGTGTCGGACCCCGCAGCGGTGCAGGCCATCGTGGCGCTGGCCATTGAAAAAGGCGGCGCGCTGACATTGCTGGTGAACAACGCAGGCATCGGTGGGCCGCAAGCGCCGGTGGGCGAATACCCGGTGGAGGGCTGGCAACAGGTGATCGACGTCAATCTGAACGGCGTGTTCTACGGGATGTGCTACGCCGTTCCCGAAATGCTGAAGGCAGGCGGCGGGGCCATCGTGAACATGGCCTCCATTCTCGGCTCGGTGGGTTTTGCGCAATCCTCGGCCTATGTCGCGGCCAAACACGCGCTGCTGGGACTGACCAAAACGGCGGCGCTGGAGTATACGTCGCGGGGCATCCGCACCACGGCCGTCGGTCCTGCCTTTATCGACACGCCCCTGCTTTCGGCGATGCCTTCGGAGGCGAAAGTCGGGCTGGCGGCCCTGCACCCCATCGGGCGGCTGGGCACAGCGACCGAAGTGGCCAATCTGGTGCTGTTTTTGCTGTCCGACAAGGCCAGCTTCATCTCGGGCAGCTACCACCTTGTGGATGGCGGTTACACCGCGCAATAGACAGCGTATCCGCCTTAGGCACTGGCCCTTCGTCCCGGCCCGCGTTAAACAACGCTGACCGGGACGAAAGGCGCAAACATGGCACGGATTCTGATCACTTCCGCGATCCCCTACATCAACGGGATCAAGCACTTGGGCAACCTTGTGGGCAGCCAGCTGCCCGCAGACCTGTTCGCGCGCTACATGCGCGGGCGCGGCCATGAGGTGATGTTCATCTGCGCCACCGATGAACATGGCACCCCGGCGGAACTTGCCGCCGCCAAGGCGGGCAAGCCGGTGGCCGAATATTGCGCCGAAATGCACGATGTGCAGGCCGAAATCGCGCGCGGTTTCCGGCTGTCGTTCGACCATTTCGGCCGCTCGTCCAGCCCGCGCAATCACAGGCTGACCCAGCATTTCGCGGGCAAGCTGGACGAGGCCGGACTGATCCGCGAAGTCACGCAGAAGATGATCTTTTCCATCGATGACAACCGCTTTCTGCCCGACCGCTATATCGAAGGCACCTGCCCCAATTGCGGCTTCACCTCGGCGCGCGGCGACCAATGCGACAACTGCACCAAGCAGTTGGACCCCACCGACCTGATCGACCCTCATTCGACGATCTCGGGGTCCAAGAACCTCGAAGAGCGCGAAACCAAACATCTCTACCTGATGCAGCGGTCTTTGCGAGACAGGCTGGAGTCCTGGATCGACAGCAAGACCGACTGGCCGATCCTGACCACCTCGATCGCCAAGAAATGGCTGAACGACGGTGACGGGTTGCAAGACCGCGGCATCACCCGCGACTTGCACTGGGGCATTCCGGTGAAGAAGGGCGATCAACCCTGGCCGGGCATGGAGGGCAAGGTCTTTTACGTCTGGTTCGACGCCCCGATCGAATACATCGCCTGCACCGCCGAATGGGCCGACGCTCAGGGGCTTGGCGACGACGCATGGGAACGCTGGTGGCGCACCGACAAGGGCGCAGCGGACGTGACCTATTACCAGTTCATGGGCAAAGACAACGTGCCCTTTCACACTCTGTCCTTCCCCGCCACCATCCTGGGATCGGGCGAGCCGTGGAAGCTGGTCGATTACCTCAAGTCCTTCAATTACCTGAATTATGACGGCGGTCAGTTCAGCACCTCGCGCGGGCGCGGGGTGTTCATGGATCAGGCTTTGTCGATCCTGCCCTCGGATTACTGGCGCTGGTGGCTGCTGTCGCACGCCCCGGAGTCCTCGGATGCCGAATTCACATGGGAGAATTTCCAGACCTCGGTGAACAAGGATCTGGCCGATGTGCTGGGCAATCTGGTCAGCCGCGTCACCAAATTCGCCAATGCCAAATTTGGCCTGACCGTGCCTGCGGGCGGCGCGTTTGACCATGCCGAAACCGCCCTGATCGCCGATCTGGGGGCGCGCATCAAGGATTACGCGGCCCTGATGGAGACGATGGAGGTCCGAAAGGCCGCCAACGAGTTGCGCGCGATCTGGGTGATCGGCAACGAATATCTGCAGGCGGCGGCCCCTTGGACAGTGGTCAAGACCGACCCCGATCGCGCACAGGCGATGATCCGTCTGGCGCTGAACCTGATCCGTGTTTACGCGATCTTGTCGCGCCCGTTCATTCCGGATGCGGCGGCGGCGATGATGGCGGCGATGGGGTCGGATGACTGGAGCTGGCCCGACAGCATCTCGGACGCCATGCGGGCGCTGCCTGCGGGCCATCCGTTTGCCGTGCCGGAAAACCTGTTCCGCAAGATCACCGACGAGGAACGCGCCGACTGGCAGCAGAAATTCGCCGGGGTGCGCAGCTGATGCCAACCGGCCCCCTGCCCGAGGCGGCACCAAAGGGGGCCGGGCCGTCAGACGCACAGAAATACGTGGCCAAAGGCTCGGCCCATGTCACTCTGCCCGGGGTGCCAGAGCCGCTGGACGTGGCCTTCGTGCTGCTGCCCAAATTCACCATGCTGGCATTTTCTTCGGCCATTGAACCGTTGCGGATGGCCAACCAGTTGACGCAGCAGGTGCTGTTCCGCTGGCAGGTGCTGTCGGATGATGGCGGACCAGTGGCCTGTTCCAATGGCGTGCCGGTGATGGTCAACGGTGCCTGGGCCGATGCCAAGCCGACGGGGATCGTGCTGGTCTGTTCGGGGGTGGAACCCGAAGGCAAGGCCAGCGTCGCCTTGGGCGATTGGTTGCGGTCGTTGTGGCGGCGGGGGCGCGTGGTGGGCGGGCTTTGCACCGGGGCCTATGCGCTGGCGCAGGCGGGCATCCTCAAGGGCCACCGCTTTACCATGCACTGGGACAATATCGACGCCTTTGCCGAAAACCACCCCGATCTGCCCCCCGCGCGGCAGGTGTTTTGCATCGACGACCGGGTGATGACCTGCGCGGGCGGCGTCGCCGCCGCCGATCTGATGCTGAAACTGATCAACGACCGCTTTGGCCCCGCCTTGGGCCAAGAGGTGATGAACATGTGCCTGCTGACCCAACGCCGCCAAGAGGACGATCTGCAAACCACGTCTTTGGCGGCACGACTGGGCACGCGCCATGACAAACTGCTGCAAGCGGCGGCCTATCTGGAGGCGCATATCGAAGAGGAGTTCGATCTTGACGCCTGTGCGGCGCATCTGGCGCTGTCGCGCCGCCAGATTGAACGGCTGTTCAGCCGCTATCTGAACGTGACGCCGGTGCGTTACATGAACGACTTGCGGCTGGCGCGCGGGCGGTCTTTGCTGGCCGAAACCGACATGAAAGTGACCGAGGTCGCGGTGGCCTGCGGCTATGCCAGCACGTCACATTTCTCAAAATCCTTCCGCAAGAAATACGGCACTTCGCCTTACCGGTTCTCGCATTTCGGCGGGTGATCCGATGGCGCGGCTGCGCCGCAAGTCTTCTTGAGCGCTGACGCGCGCCTGCGCTCCGCGCGGGGATATTTGAGGACAGATGAAAGTGGGGATTGGGCTGCGCAGCCGCGTCCCTTTGTGTTGCGGCGCGCCATGCCAGGGGTTATGCAGGCGCAGCAAGCTGGAGGCCCCTATGCCCACCTTTCTTTCCACCACCGACACCGATTTCGAGACGCGCTTTGCCGCCCTTTTGGGGATGAAACGGGAAGAGGCCGAGGATGTGGACCTCGCCGTGGCCACCATCATTGCCGATGTGCGAACGCGCGGCGATGCGGCGGTGCTGGAACTGACGGCGCGGTTCGACCGGCTGGACCTGACCCCTGCGACCATGGCCTTTTCGGCGGCCGAGATCGAGGCCGAATGTGCCAAAGTGTCACCCGAAGACCGCGCGGCGCTGGAACTGGCGGCAGAGCGCATCCGTGCCTATCACGCCCGCCAGATGCCGCAGGATGAGATGTGGACGGATTCTGCCGGGGCCAGCCTGGGCTGGCGCTGGACGCCGGTGTCGGCGGCGGGGCTTTATGTGCCGGGCGGCATTGCCACCTATCCATCCTCGGTGCTGATGAACGCCATTCCGGCCAAGGTGGCGGGGGTGCAGCGGTTGGTGATCACTTGCCCGACGCCGGGCGGGGTGGTCAATCCTTTGGTGCTGTTGGCGGCGCGGATCGCCGGCGTCGACACGATCTACCGCATTGGCGGTGCGCAGGCGGTGGCGGCTTTGGCCTATGGCACCCAGACCGTGACCGCTGTTGACAAGATCACCGGGCCGGGCAATGCCTATGTGGCGGCAGCCAAGCGCCGGGTGTTTGGCCGGGTGGGCATCGACATGATTGCCGGGCCCTCCGAGATTCTGGTGATCGCCGACCGCGACAATGACCCCGACTGGATCGCGCTGGACCTGCTGTCGCAGGCTGAACACGATGCCTCGGCGCAGTCCATTCTGATCACCGATGATGCAGGCTTTGCCCGCGCCGTGGCCCAAGCCGTTGAAAAACGTCTGGAAACGCTGGAGCGCCGCGTGGTAGCCGGTGCCTCTTGGCGCGACAATGGTGCGGTGATCGTGACCCGCGATCTGTCCGAGGCGGCGGCCCTTTCGAACCGCATGGCCCCCGAGCATCTGGAACTTTGCACCGCTGACCCCGAGGCGCTGTCGCTGCAAATCACCCATGCCGGGGCGATATTCCTTGGGGCATGGACTCCGGAAGCCATCGGCGATTACGTTGGCGGGCCGAACCATGTGCTGCCCACCGCCCGGTCAGCGCGGTTTTCCAGTGGATTGAGTGTGATGGATTTTGTGAAACGCACGACCCTTGCGAAGATGACGCCCGAGGCTTTGCGCCTGATCGGTCCCGCCGCCGAGCGCCTTGCGATATCCGAAAGCCTGCAGGCGCATGGTCTGTCGGTGCGCGCACGGCTGGACCGTCTGAACGGCGGTGCCGCATGAGCAACCGCATCTGCGCCATCGACATTGATGAACGTGGGCTGGCCCGCCCGACGGCCGAAATCGAGCA
>JBIHZO010000251.1:0-5508 GCA_044231405.1 Cypionkella sp.
CGACATAGCGGCGTCGCTGTTCCCGGATCGGTTTGACTATCTGCACTACACGCCCCCCGTTGCCACCGCCGCCGAATACCACGCCATGCTGTCCCCTCTGGGTGCGGTGCAGGCGTGGGAAACCGACTATATCCAACTGCTTGACCCAAGTCCGGGCCTGCATCCGGTGCAGGCCTTTACCGGGTCTACCGCCATGCGCCCCATCCTGGAAAAGCTGACCGCAGTCGAGGAAACAGCCTTTCGCACCGCCTATGATCAGGCTTTGGGCGCGGCTTACCCGCTGCAACCGGATGGTTCTGTGCTGTTCCCATTCCGCCGCCTTTTCTTCACCTTGAAGGTCTGACATGCCCGCTCTGAAGCCCACCGCATTCATCGGCACCATCACTTGGCTGGGCCGTGTGTCCGACCGCACTGCCGCATTGGAAAGCGCGCCCTTGGCTGAGGTGATGGCGCGCTTCACTGGCCCCGAGGCCGAGGCACATGGCGGCCTGACCCGGTCTTCGTGCAGCCGCGTCCTGGGTCAGTACAAGCGCAACACCAAGATCCGCAACACCCGGCAATTTTCCATCCTTGGGGCCGAAGACTTGGCTGACATCGCCGCACGCATGGGGCTGACCGCGCTTGATCCGGCTTTGGTGGGGGCCAGCATGGTGATCGCAGGCATCCCGGATTTCAGCCATATTCCGCCCTCCAGCCGCTTGCAGTCCGAAACCGGCGCGACCTTGGTGGTGGATATGGAAAACCGCGCCTGCACGCTGCCCGCCCGACCCATTGAAACCCGCCATCCCGGTTTCGGCAAAGTCTTCAAACCGGCGGCACAGGGCAAGCGCGGGATCACCGCGTGGGTCGAAGCCGAGGGTCCGCTCCGCGTCGGGGACAAAATGCGTCTGCATATCCCGGACCAACCGGTCTGGGCGCATCTTGCCACCGCACGGAGCGCCAAATCGGAATAAGAGTTCTGTTTCAAGAAAGATTTCCGCCCGCGTTCCACTATTTCCGATCGGAAACCTGACAAGGCGGAACTTCGCGCGAATATGTCGGAAAACGGCCTTCTCTGGGCGCTTTGACAGGGTATCACGTCGCCAACGGGATAGTCCGCGCCCTTTGGGAGACAGTCATGGCCTTTAAGACCGACATTGAAATTGCACGCGAAGCCAATAAAAAGCCGATCATGGAAATCGGGGCCAAGCTGGGCATCCCTGCAGAACACCTGCTGCCTTACGGCCATGACAAGGCCAAGATCGGCCAGGAGTTCATCAAATCCTTGGCTGGGCGCCCCGATGGCAAGCTGATCCTTGTCACCGCGATCAACCCGACCCCCGCCGGCGAAGGCAAGACCACCACCACCGTGGGTCTGGGCGATGGCCTGAACCGCATCGGCAAAAAGGCCGTGGTTTGTATCCGCGAGGCCTCCCTTGGCCCGAACTTTGGCATGAAGGGCGGGGCTGCCGGTGGCGGTTATGCGCAAGTCGTGCCGATGGAAGAGATGAACCTGCACTTCACCGGCGACTTCCACGCCATCACTTCGGCCCACAACCTGCTGTCAGCGATGATCGACAACCACATCTATTGGGGCAACGGGCTGGACATTGACGAGCGTCGCGTGATGTGGCGCCGGGTCATGGACATGAACGACCGCGCGCTGCGTGACATCGTGGTGTCGCTTGGCGGCGTGTCGAACGGCTTCCCGCGCCAGACCGGCTTTGACATCACGGTGGCGTCCGAGGTCATGGCGATCCTGTGCTTGTCCAACGATCTGGAAGACCTGCAAACCCGTCTGGGCAACATCGTTGTCGCCTACACCCGCGCCAAAGCGCCGATATATGCCCGCGACCTCAAGGCCGATGGCGCAATGACCGTGCTGCTGAAAGACGCGATGCAGCCGAACCTTGTGCAGACGCTGGAAAACAACCCGGCCTTCGTGCATGGCGGCCCCTTTGCCAACATCGCCCATGGCTGCAACTCGGTGATCGCCACCAAAACCGCGCTGAAACTGGGCGAATATGTCGTCACCGAAGCCGGTTTCGGGGCCGATCTGGGGGCCGAGAAATTCTTCGACATCAAGTGCCGCAAGGCCGGTCTGAAGCCTTCGGCGGCGGTGATCGTGGCCACAGTGCGCGCGATGAAGATGAACGGTGGCGTCGCCAAGGCCGATCTGGGTGCCGAAAACGTCGAAGCCGTCAAGAAGGGCTGCCCGAACCTTGGCCGCCACATCGGCAACGTCAAATCCTTCGGCGTGCCGGTTGTGGTTGCCATCAACCACTTCTTCAGCGACACCGATGCCGAGATCGAGGCCGTGAAAGCCTATGTCGCCGCCCAGGGGGCCGAGGCGATCCTGTGCAAACACTGGGCACTGGGGTCGGCTGGCATTGAGGAACTGGCGCACAAGGTCGTGCAAATGGCGGAATCCGGCGCGGCCAATTTTGCGCCGATCTACCCCGACGACATGCCGCTGTTTCAGAAAATCGAAACCATCGCCAAGCGCATTTATCATGCCGATGGCGTGCTGGCCGACAAGTCGATCCGTGATCAGCTGAAGGCGTGGGAGGCGGCGGGTTATGGCCATCTGCCGATCTGCATCGCCAAGACTCAATACAGCTTCACCACCGATCCGAACGTGCGCGGCGCGCCCACCGGCCATTCGGTGCCGGTCCGCGAAGTGCGGCTGTCGGCAGGGGCCGGCTTTGTCGTGGCGATCTGCGGTGAAATCATGACGATGCCGGGCCTGCCCCGCGTGCCGTCGGCAGAGGTGATCCGGCTGAACCACGACGGCCATGTCGAAGGCTTGTTCTGATCATCGGTCGCGTTGTTCTTTCGGGCCGCGTCGGTTATGACGCGGCCTGTAAAGACGGCGAGGGACCGATGAAAACTCCGGCAGATTGCGCAACAATGACGGACCTGCGGGCCGAGATTGACAGGTTGGACAGCGCCTTGGTGGCGCTGTTTGCAGAGCGTGCGGGTTACATCGACCGCGCCGCGGAAATCAAGTCCGGGGTCGGCCTGCCCGCGCGGATCGATGCGCGGGTCGAGGAAGTGGTGGCCAATGTCCGACGTCATGCCGTGGCCCGGGGCCTGCCGCCGGATCAGATCGAAACCCTCTGGCGCAATGTGATCGACTGGTCGATTGCGCGCGAAGAAATCCATTTAAGCAAGGACGCAACTCCATGACGGCGACAGTGATTGACGGCAAAGCGTTCGCGGCGAAAGTGCGCACGCAGGTCGCGGCCCATGTGGCGCGGTTGCGTGAAGAACAGGGTCTGACCCCCGGTCTCGCCGTGGTTCTGGTGGGCGAAGACCCGGCCAGCCAAGTCTATGTGCGCAACAAGGGCACCCAGACAGTTGAAGTCGGAATGGTATCAATCGAACATAAGCTGCCGATCGACACCTCGGAGTCGGTGCTGCTGGAACTGGTTGCACGCCTGAACGACGATCCCAGAATTCATGGCATTCTTGTGCAGTTGCCGCTGCCGTCTCACCTGAATTCTGAACTGATCATCAACTCGATTGATCCGGCCAAGGATGTCGATGGCTTTCACATTTCGAACGTTGGCCTGTTGGGCACCGGGCAAAAGTCGATGGTGCCCTGTACGCCGCTGGGCTGTCTGATGATGCTGCGCGACCATCATGGCAAACTGGCCGGGCTGAACGCGGTTGTCGTGGGCCGCAGCAATATTGTCGGCAAACCGATGGCGCAGTTGCTGCTGGGCGACAGCTGCACCGTCACGATTGCGCA
This sequence comes from Cypionkella sp., assembly GCA_044231405.1. Classification (GTDB taxonomy): domain Bacteria; phylum Pseudomonadota; class Alphaproteobacteria; order Rhodobacterales; family Rhodobacteraceae; genus Cypionkella. Next base: position 3,734 of record JBIHZO010000251.1, read on the forward strand.
CAGCCGCACCAAGGATCTGGCCGCCGTTTGTCGTGGAGCCGATATTCTGGTCGCCGCCGTGGGCCGCCCCGAGATGATCACCGGCGACATGGTGAAACCGGGGGCGACGGTGATCGACGTCGGCATCAACCGAATTGAGCGCGACGGCAAAACCAAACTTGTGGGTGATGTGCATTACGCCAGCGCCGCCGCCGTGGCTGGTGCGATCACGCCAGTGCCGGGCGGGGTCGGGCCGATGACCATCGCTTGCCTTCTGGCCAACACCCTGACCGCCTGCTGCCGCGCAAACGGTTTGCCAGAACCCGAGGGTCTGACTGTCTGATACCGGTTCTCGTGTCAGACCAATTGCCATGGCGCTTCCAAAGCGGTATGAATAAGGGATTGTGTGGTCGCAGTCCGGGGGGGCATGTCGGCATTTGTTTCAGAGTTGAAGGCCGAGTTGCGGTCAAAAGTACATGTCGTGCTTTGGCTTACACTGTCCTTGGTGGTGGCTGTTTCTGGCCCGTTTGGCAGTTATGGCCAGCTTAACCTGTTGCAACGTTTGGTCTTTTGGACCCCACTTTTGTGTCTGGGCGTGCTGATCAGCATCGGCGTGCGGGCCTTTGTTCATGGGGTTCTGGGCCTTGTCGACTTTCGCCACGGTTCGCTTCTTGCCACCGCTCTGGTCTGCGCCTTGGTGTCGCCGCCGCTTTTCTTTGTGATCCCCGCGACACTGGATGGCAACGCTCTGACTCTTTCCTTGTTTGTCGAGATCGTGTTGTTGGTTGGATCCGTGTCTTTGGGGGTCTGCGCCTTGCGACTGGCGGCAGAGCCTGAACGGCCAACACCCCCGCAGGCCGTGATGCCGGAACAGCGGCTGATCCAACGCCTTGCCCCCGGCTTGCGCGGCCCAGTTTTGGCGATTTCCGTGCGCGATCATTATGTTGAGGTCATGACTGCGCAAGGAATCTCCAGCCTTTTGATGCGCTTTGGCGATGCCATCGCCGAGGCGGGGGGGGATGGCGCGCAGGTCCATCGCTCCCATTGGGTGGCCTGGGGCGCTGTCGTCGCGGTGGAACGCGATGGCGCCAGACTGTCTTTGCGTCTGGCCTCTGGCGCGCAGGTGCCGGTCAGCAAAAACCACCGGGCCAAGCTGGCGGCGCGCGGCTTGATTTAGTGCCAAGTCTCAGCCCAGATTGGCGTCAATCCAAACCGCGCTTTGGCACGCAGCTTTGACGCGGCATCGGCATCGGCAGGGCGTGCGCCCCGGTCAACACCGCCAGCGCGCCTGCGGTCATCAAGGGCGCAAAGGCCGGGTCCTGCGCCCAAAGCCCCCCGGTGTAGGTGCCATAGGCCGGCAGAATCACGCGATTGTGGTCGATCAGAAAGCAGCGATGCGCGCGCCCGGCAAGGCGGGCCTTGGGGTGATAATGCCCTGATATTTCGGGCGTTTTATCGCTGGCAATATGGCGAAAACCGATGGCGCCAAGGTGGAACTCGGCCAGATGGCTGCCCCCCAGATCAACCGGCCCCGCGTCGTGATTGCCCTCCACCCAGATCCATTCGCGTCCAGCCATCAGGCGCAAAAGCCACAGCCTGTCGCCCTCATCCAGCCCTTCGGCGGCGGTCAGATCGTCAAAGCTGTCGCCCAGACACAAGATTCGCCGCGCAGCCGTGGTTTCGATATCTGCGTCCAGTCGCTCCAGCGTGGCGCGGGTTTCATAGGGCGGCAACAGGCTGCCGCCGCGCCGCGCCAGCCGCTCGGATTTGCCGAAATGCAGGTCTGACACCACCAG
>JBIHZO010000021.1:0-16841 GCA_044231405.1 Cypionkella sp.
ACGGGCCAGGCCAATGCGCTGGATCTGGCCACCGGACAGACGGCCGCCCTGCGAGGCGACACGGGTGTCATAGCCATCGGGCAGCTTGACGATCATGTCATGGGCGGCCGCACGCTGGGCGGCCTGCACGATCAGCGCGGGATCGGCATTGGGTTGCAGGCGGGCGATATTCTCGGCAATCGTGCCCTCAAACAGGGTGACGCGCTGGGGCAGATAGCCGATATAGCTGCCCAAGATGTCGGGGTCGTATTGGTCCAGAGTGGCGCCATCCAGCCGCACCTTGCCGCCCGCCGGTTTCCAGACCCCGATCAGCGCGCGGGCCAAGGTGGATTTGCCGGCACCCGATGGGCCGATGACGCCCATGGCTTGCCCCGGTTCCAGACGAAAGCTGACCATGCGCAGAACCGCGGCGCTTTCGCCGGGGGGGACGACGGACAGGCTTTGCGCCTCCAGCACCGCTTTGGGCCGGGGCAGCGGCGTGCGCGGTGGATCGTCGGGCATGCGGGTCAGCAGGTCGGACAGGCGGGCGTTGGCCTCTTGCGCGCGGGTGACGATGGCCCATTGGCCGACCGCCTGTTCGATCGGCTGCAGCGCCCGGCCCATCAGGATCGACCCGGCAATCATCGCGCCGCCCGACAGTTCGCCCTTCAGCACCAGCCAAGCCCCAAGCCCCAGCATCGCCGATTGCAGGAACATGCGGAAGGTTTTGGACACCGCACCAAAGCTGCCGCCCAGATCACCCACGGCGATGCTTTCGGCCAAAGCGGTGGCGCGGGCCTTTTGCCAGCGGTCAAAGGCGGCCCCGGTCATCCCCAGCGCCTGCACCGCCTCTGCCTCCAGCTTGATCAGGTCGGACACCCGTTCGGCCGTCATGTTCAGGTTGTTGGCGCGGTTCATCGGCGCGGTGGTGAGTTTTTGGTTCAGCAGGGTCAGCATCACAAGGAACAGCCCACCTGCCACGGCCAGCCAGCCCAACATCGGGTGAAAGACGAAGATGGCGGCGACGAAGAACGGCGTCCACGGAATGTCAAACACCGCGATCAGGACGGGCGAGGCCCACAGCCTTTGGATGGATTCCAGATCGCGTTGGGCCGCGATGGCGCTGGGGTCGCCGGGTTGCAGCGTCAGGCGGCGCAGGGCTGCGGCGAAAACGCGGCGGTCCATCCGGTCCTGAATTTTCGCACCGATGCGGGCCATGATGCGGGCGCGGGTGTGATCCAGGATGCCCATGGCGAGGAAAAGCGCCGTGACCAGCACCGACAGCGCGACCAACGTCGCCTCGGACCGGCTGCCCAGCACGCGGTCGTAGACCTGCAGCATGTACAAAGGGCCGGTCAGCAGCAGCAGGTTCACGAACACCGAGAACAGAGCGACGGCCCAGAGCAGGCCACGCTGATCCGACCTTGCCGCACGCAGTTCTGCTTCGCCACGGCGATTGTCTTGCTGGGCCATACCCTGATCTCCGTTATGCCTGCCTCGATCGGCCCCAATTCCCGGCATTTGGATCGGCGGATTCTACCCGGCGTCACCGTCATGCCACGCTTGGCCGTTGTGTTGGACCTTCGTGCGGCTTAACTCTTGTCTTTGGGTGACAAAGGATATGCTAGGCCTTGGGTTCTCGCAGGAATGTAGAAGCATGAATCTTACGATTCCATCACTTTCTGACCGCAAGATCAGAATTCTGTCCATCTGTGCCGGGCTTGCCTGCACCCTGGCGGTTGCCGGATGTGCAAGGGCCCCCGCGCCTGTGGGTGTCAATGACCCTCATGAGATCGAGAATCGGTCCATGCACGCCTTTAACGTGGCGGCGGATCAGCATGTGTTGAAACCGATCTCGCGGGCCTTTGGGCGGCCGGGCGGTGGTGGCGCGCAGGAGACAGTGGCGAATTTTGCCGGCAATATCGAACTGCCGGGCGATGTGCTGAACGATCTTTTGCAGTTTCGCATCGGCAAGGCCTCTGAAAACACGCTGCGCTTTGCCATCAACTCGACCATCGGTTTGGCCGGGATCTTCGATCCGGCGACGGCGATGGGGGTTGCAGGCAAGAAGACCGACTTTGGCGAGACGCTGCATGTCTGGGGTGTGGGCGAGGGCTATTATCTGGAGTTGCCGCTGTTGGGGCCGTCGACGGCACGGGATGCTCTGGGCGAAGTGGTGGACTCGGTGATCAACCCGATTGGCGTCTTGCTGCCCAAACCCGAACGCTATGTTGGCACACTGGCCAAAGTGGCATCAAAAATTGGTGATCGCGCCCGCTATTCCGAAACGGTCGATTCGGTCTTATATGATAGTGCGGATGGTTACGCTCAAGCCCGGCTTTTGTATCTGCAAAACCGCCGGTACGAATTGGGTCAGACCGCCGGTGAAGACGATTTCGAGGACCCCTATGCAGAATAATCACTCCATGATGTCGCGACGCCGCTTTGCGGCCGGGTTTGCTTTGGGTTCGGTCGCTTTGGCATTGCCGTTTCCGTCTTTGGCACTGACCGTCGATCAGGCGCGCACGTTGATCGACAAAGCCATTGGCGAGATCAATGCGACCATTTCCAGCGGCAAAAGCCAGAACGCCATGTATGGCGATTTTGAGCGGATCTTCAGCCGCTATGCCGATGTCCCGACGATTGCGCGGTCGGCTTTGGGCGTGGCCGCGAAATCGGCCAGCAAGGCACAGATGACCGCCTTTACCAAGGCGTTTCAGACCTACATCAGCCACAAATATGGCGCGCGGTTCCGCGAGTTCATTGGGGGTAAGATCGAGGTCACGGGCGCCAAGCCGGTGAAAAGCTATTACGAGGTGATCTCGGTGGCGCATCTGAAGGGCGAGTCGCCGTTCGATGTGCGTTGGCATGTGTCGGACAAGTCGGGCAAGAACCTGTTCTTCAACATCATCATTGAAGGCGTGAACATGCTGGCGTCCGAGCGTACCGAAATTGGTTCGATGCTGGACAAGCGCAAGGGCGACATTGACGCGCTGGTCGCGGATTTGAAAAAGGCCTGAGAGCCGGACTGGCGTCCGTGGGGGTTTCACACCCTGCAACGCATTTGCTTTTGCCAATACTTGCCGACACCGCCGCGGACATTCTCGCCAGGATGAAGACGAATTTCAGATAGGCTTTGGAAGAGCGCCCAAGCGGGCGCTCTTTTCAGTACAGGCCTAGGATGTCGCGCAGCAAGGACTCGACCGGGTCTTGGGATTGGCGGCGTTCGGGCAGCGGGTCCTGCATGGCGTCGGGCAGCGGTTCTTCCACATATTCGGGGTATTCGGGCTGTGGCGGCAGACGGGGTTCGGGGATGATCATCGGCAGGTCGCTGACGGGCAGGCCTTCGTTCACGCGCACCATCACCTCGTGCCAGATTTCGGCGGGCAGGCCGCCGCCGGTGACTTCTTTCAGCGGCGTGTTGTCATCGTAGCCCATCCAGACGCCGACGACATAATCGGCGGTGAAGCCGATGAACCATGCGTCGCGGCCTGCCGTGGTGGTTCCGGTCTTGCCCGCGGCGGGGCGGCCGTCGAGCCGGGCACGTTTGCCGGTGCCGTTTTCGACCACTTGCGCCATCATATAGGTCAGCAGTTGCGCGGCGTTTTCAGAGATCACCCGTTCGCCAATGCCGCCGCCTGCGCCCATCAAGGGTTCATCCTCGCCCTTCAGTTTGAGTTCGACCAAACCATAGGGGGTCACGGAAGAGCCGCCGTTGAGGATGCCCGCATAGGCCCCGGTCATTTCGATGAGCGTTGATTCCGATGCGCCAAGGGCCAGGGCGGGGCCTGCCGCCAGATCGCTCTGGATGCCGAAACCGTTGGCAATGGCGCGCACGGCGTCGCGTCCAACGGCCTCTGACACCCGCACGGCCGGGATGTTGCGGCTTTCGCGCAGGGCCTCGGTCAGGGTGATCATGCCATGGAATTCACGGTCGTAGTTCTGTGGTGTCCAAGGGCCGGAGCCGGGGATGTTGATGGTCAGTTGGGTGTCTTCGACGTAATCCTCGGGTGACCAGCCCAGATCGAGGGCGGCGGCGTAAACGAAGGGTTTGAACGAGGAGCCGGTCTGGCGTGAGGCTTGGGTGGCGCGGTTGAAAGACCCAGCCTCGGCAATTTTGCGGCCGCCGACCATGCCGCGCACGGCGCCGTCCGCGCTCATCACCACGATGGCGGCCTGGGCCAGTGATCCGGGCTTGACCTTGTTTTCAAACACCCAGTCCAGAGCATCTTCGGCGGCGCGTTGCAGGCGGGTGTCCAGCGTGGTGCGCATGATCACGTCTTCGGTGGTTTCGGACGTCAGGAATCCCGGTGCGGTGCCCATCACCCAATCGGCAAAAAAACCGCCCGAGTTGGTTTGCGCCTGTTCGGACAGTTGCGCGGGATTGGCGCGGGCCTTGTCGGCCTGTTCCGCCGTCAGATAGCCTTGTTCCTGCATCAAGCCGATCACGACGGCGGCCCGATCCTGGGCGCGCTGCAGGTTGTTGGTGGGGGCAAAACGGGAAGGGGCCTTCAGCAGGCCCGCCAGCATGGCCGCCTGTGCCGCCGTGACGTTGTTGGCGGAGGTGCCGAAATAGCGTTGGGCGGCGGCTTCAAATCCGCGCGCTCCTGCGCCTAGGTAGGCGCGGTTGAAGTAAAGGGTCAGGATTTCGGCCTTGGAGTATTTCGCCTCCATCGCCATGGAATAGGGGATTTCCTTCAACTTGCGCCAGATGCCGCCGGATCGGCAGTCTTCTTCATAGGCGGCTTCGGATTTCCAGGCGGTGGGGTCAAAGGGCACGCCGAGGCACAGCAGTTTGGCGACCTGTTGGGTGATGGTGGAGCCGCCGTTGCCTTCCAGCGGGCCGCGGCCTTCGGACAGGTTGATGCGGATCGCCGAGGCGATGCCGCGCGGCGAGATGCCGAAATGGCCGTAAAAGCGCTTGTCTTCGGTCGCGATGACCGCGTGCAGCAGGTCGGGCGATACGGTGTCGGCGGTGATCTGACCACCGAAGGTTTCGCCGCGCCATGCAAAGACCTTGTCGCTTTGGTCCAGCAGGGTGACAGAGCCTTTGGCGCGGCCGTCCAGAAGGTCGGCGACGGGGGGCAATTGGGCATAAAAGATGAACACGATTCCGGCAAGGATCAGGGCCGAGACAAAGCCCACGCGCCAGGCAAAGCCCCAGATGATCCGCCAGATCAGGCGGAAAGTGCCCACGATCAGCCGCAGGATCGGGTTGCGGGGCATGTATTGGCGGCTGGCGCGTTTGACGGTGGGTTTGCGTGGCGGTCGGCCGGATCCCTTGGGTTTCGCGCGTGCCGCTGCGTAGCGGCGATCCGCCACCATTGGCGCGTCGCCACGTCCCTTGCCCGATGCCGCCATGCCTGCCTGCGCCCTTATTCAGCTGTTTGCGACAGTCTAGCTGCTTTGCCCGCGGATGGGGAGTGGCAGTGGCGGCGATTCGCGGTGTGGTTTCGCCCAATTAATAGGCGTAGGCGGAAAACTGTGCCGCTTTTATGGGCTGACCGCCTTGCTGCCGCTTTTTGTGGCGCAGCAAACTTGTGCTGCACCTGCGAAGGCCGCCTGATTGCAGGAAGGCCCAACATCGGGTCCATGGAAAGGGGTGCTGCGTGAAAATGATCATAGCCGCCATCAAGCCTTACAAGCTGGACGAGGTGCGCGAGGCGCTGACCGCGATTGGCGTTCGGGGCATGATGGTTACCGAAATCAAGGGATTTGGTCTGCAATCGGGCCACACGGAGATTTATCGCGGCGCGGAATATGCCGTGAACTTTGTGCCAAAGATGCGGCTGGAAATCGTTGTGAACGATGCGCTGGCCGACACGGTGGTGGAAACCATCACCAAAACCGCCCGAACCGGCAAGATCGGCGACGGCAAGATTTTCGTGATCGACGTGCAAAGCGCTCTGCGGGTGCGGACCGGCGAAACCGATGACGACGCGCTGTAAGAGGGGACAGATGATGATGAGAAAACTGACACTCGCCGGGGCTGGCCTGTTTGCCGCGCTGCCGGTCTGGGCGCAGGAGGCCACGACCGAAGTCGCCGCCACCGCCACCACACTTGTCCCTTATGTCTATGAAAAGACGGTCGACAAGGGGGACGTTGCCTGGATGAGCATTTCCACCGTTCTGGTGCTGCTGATGACCATTCCAGGCCTTGCGCTGTTCTACGGTGGTCTGGTGCGCAGCAAGAACATGCTGTCGGTGCTGACTCAGGTCTTTGCCATCGTTGCGGTTGTGGCGATCATCTGGGTGACTTACGGCTATTCGCTGGCGTTCAGCTATGGCGGGTCGATGGATGCCTACGTTGGCGGTTTCTCGAAGGCGTTCCTCGCCGGGGTTGATCTGACCACGCTGGTTCCCACCTTCTCGAACGGGATCTGGTTGCCGGAATACACCTTTATCGCGTTCCAGATGACCTTTGCCTGCATCACGCCGGCGCTGATCGTCGGCGCCTTTGCCGAGCGGATCAAGTTTTCGGCGCTGCTGGTGTTTGTCATCCTGTGGGTGACGTTCATCTACTTCCCGATGGCCCATATGGTCTGGTGGTGGGGCGGCCCGGATTTCCTGGCCGAGCAACAGACGCTGAAGCTGATTGCCGAGGCTGCGGGTGACGCGGCGGGCGTTGCGGCGGCGGATGCCAATCTGGCGGCGAATGGGATGCTGTGGCAGTGGGGCGCGCTGGACTTTGCGGGCGGCACGGTCGTGCACATCAACGCCGGTGTGGCGGGCCTTGTCGGCGCGATCATGCTGGGCAAGCGGATCGGTTACGGCAAAGAGTCGATGGCTCCGCACTCGCTGACCATGACGATGATCGGTGCGGCACTGCTGTGGGTGGGCTGGTTCGGCTTCAACGCCGGGTCCAACCTTGAGTCGAACTCGGTGACCGCGCTTGCCATCATGAACACCTTCGTCGCAACCGCTGGCGGTGGCGTGGCATGGATGTTTGCGGAATGGGCGCTGAAGGGCAAACCGTCGCTGCTGGGTCTGGTGTCGGGCGTGGTCACCGGTCTGGTTGCGGTGACACCTGCGGCTGGGTTCGCGGGGCCGATGGGTTCGCTGGTTCTGGGGATTGTCGCCGGGGTCGCCTGCTTCTTCTTCGTGGCCTATGTCAAGAACATGTTCAAACTGGATGACAGCCTTGACGTGTTCGGTATCCACGGTCTGGGCGGCATCATCGGCGCCTTGGCCACGGGCATCCTTGTCAACCCGGCTTTGGGTGGCGCCGGGGTTCCGGACTATCTGTCGGTTCCGGGCACCTTGCAGGTGGCCGCCTATGACGGGGCGTTCATGATGATGGCGCAAGCCAAGGCCGTGCTGTTCACCATCGCCTTCTCGGGCATCGGGTCGGCCATCCTGTACAAGCTGGTCGATCTGGTGATCGGTCTGCGGGTGGTCAATGATGTGGAACGCGAAGGCCTTGATCTGGCCGAGCATGGCGAGCGCGCTTACAACATGTAATCGAATGCGACACATGGACGGCCCGTGGGGAAACCTGCGGGCCGTTTTCCATTTGCCGCGGCTTGGGCTATACCGGGGCGATGATCGGGGGGCGGTATGGCAGAGGGGAACGCGCTGAAAGGCGTTTTGCTGGTGATGGCGGCGGTGTTTCTGTTCGCTTTGGCCGATACCGTGGGCAAGCATCTGGTGGCGCTTTACGCGGCCCCGTTGATTTTGGCCGCACGTTATGTGATCAATCTGGGGCTGCTGTCGGTGGCGCTTGGGCCGTCGCAGGGGGCGTCGCTGTGGCGCACGCAGCGCACCGGGCTGGTGATCTTGCGCGGGCTTTTTCTGGCGGCGGCGTCCATCAGCATGATGCTGGCGCTGCGTGTGATGCCCTTGGGTGAAACCGTGGCGATCATCTACCTTGCGCCGTTTCTGGTCATGTTTCTGTCCGGCCCGCTGCTGGATGAGCGGGCGTCGCGGGCGGGGTGGACCGGTGCGGCGGTGGCCTTTGCCGGCGTGCTGCTGATCGCGCGGCCGGGGTCCGGGCTGGATCCTTGGGGTGTGGCTTTGTGCGTTTTGAACGCGGGGCTTTCGACCGGGTATCACCTGCTGACGCGGATTTTGGCGAAGACAGAGACGACAAACGCGCTGCTGTTTCACACGGCGCTGGTTGGCACGGTGGTGTTCTGCGTCCTGGCCTTGGGGTCGCTGGACGCGCCTTTGCCGCAGGGTTTGGACGTCGCGCTGGTCGTGTTGTTGGGCGCGCTGGCGACGGCGGGGCATTTTCTGTTCACCGCCGCCTATCGGGAGGCTCCGGCGTCACTGCTGGCCCCGGTGAACTATCTGCATCTGGTTTGGGCGTCGATTCTCGGCTGGCTGGTGTTTGACCATGCGCCAGACGGTCTGAGCCTGCTGGGCATTTTCATGATCGCCGGCGCGGGCATGGCGGTTGCGGTGCAGACGCAGTTGGCAAAGCGGGCCTTGGTTTGATCCAAGGCCCGGCAGGGTCAGTCGGCCAGTGAGGCAATCGCTGCGGCAAGGATCGGCACCGTGCGCGCGTTCAGGCCCGCGATGTTGATGCGACTGTCGCCGACCATGTAGATCCCGTGGACGTCGCGCAGAATGTTCACCTGCGCCTCGGTCAGGCCCAGACGGCTGAACATGCCGCGATGGGTGGCGATGAAATCGAAGCGGTCCGAGTTGGTTGCCATCCGCAGCGCATCGGCCAGTGTCTGGCGCAGGGTCAGCATGTTCAGCCGGACCTCTTCCAGTTCGGCCTTCCAGTCGGCGCGCAGGGTGTCATCTTCAAGGATCATCGTCACCAGACGCGCGCCGTGGTCGGGCGGGAAGCTGTAGTTCTGGCGGTTCAGGAAGGCCAGATTGCCTTGGGTGACGGCGCGGCGGGTGGCGTCACCCAAGGCGATAAGAATGCCCGTGCGTTCACGGTAGATGCCGAAGTTCTTGCTGCAAGAGGCGGCGATCAGCACCTCGGGGAACAGGCTGGCGATCATGCGGGTGGCGTTCGCGTCTTCTTCCAGCCCGTCGCCAAAGCCCTGATAGGCAAGGTCAACGAAGGGAATGGCGCCTTTGGCCAGCAGCAGGCTTGCGACCTGCGCCCACTGATCGGCGTTCAGGTTCGCGCCGGTGGGGTTGTGGCAGCAACCGTGCAGCAGCACGGCGTCGCCTGCCTTGACCTCAGCCAAATCCTCCATCAGCCCGGCAAAGTCGATGCCGCGGGTTTCGGCGTCGAAATAGCGGTACTCGGCCATGGGCATGCCAAGATATTTGATGATCGAGGGGTGGTTCGGCCACGTGGGATTGGACAGCCAGACTGTGGCGGTGGGGCTGGCCAGCTTGATCAGTTCCAGCGCCTGACGGATGGCCCCTGTACCGCCCGGCGTGGCAACCGATGCGGCGCGATCGGTGAAACCGTCGCCCAGAATCATCTGGATCATGGCGGCGTTGTAGGCGGGTTCACCCGCCAGCCCGGTGTAGGTCTTGGTCTTTTCAACCTCCCACAGCTTTTTCTCGGCGGCTTTGACGGCGCGCATCACCGGGGTCAGGCCGGTGGCGTCCTTGTAGACGCCGACGCCGAGGTCGATCTTGGTATCGCGCGGATCGTCACGGTACAGGGCGATCAGTTGCAGGATCTTGTCCTGCGGCTGCGGGTTCAGCGTTTCAAACATGGTCTTATCTCCATCTTGCAGGCCTAGGCCTGCGGGCCCTTTGCGACCGCAAGGTCGTCATACATGCCCCATTCGGCCCATGAGCCGTCATAAAGCGCGTGGTTGCGGTGGCCGATGCGTTCCAAGGCGAGACTCAGGACGGCAGCCGTGACACCAGACCCGCAAGAGGTGATCGCGGGTTTCGACAGGTTGACGCCGGCGGTTTCAAACACCGCGCGCAACTCGGCCGGCGGTTTCATGGTGCCATCGCCGTTCAGCATGGTTGCAAAAGGCACGTTCTTTGATCCCGGAATGTGGCCAGAGCGCAGACCCGCCCGGGGTTCGGGCGCCTCACCCCTGAAGCGTCCAGCAGAGCGGGCGTCGATGATTTCTGCCTCGGCCAGCTTGGCGGCATGGGCGACTTGGGTGACGTCCTTGACCAGCTGGTTCTGGCGCGAAACGGTCATGTGACGGTCGCGCAGGATCGGTGGCATGTCTTCAATCTCGCGCCCCTCGGCCCGCCATTTCGGGAAGCCGCCGTCCAGCACGGCCACATCCATCTTGCCCATCAGCCGGAAGGTCCACCACACACGGGCCGCGGAAAACAGGCCCGACCCGTCATAGATCACCACCTGATGACCGTCGCCAATGCCCATCGCGCGCATCCGGCTGATGAATTTCTCGGGCGGCGGGGCCATGTGCGGCAGGGCGGATCGGCTGTCGGAAATGGCGTCGATATCAAAGAACCGCGCGCCGGGAATGTGGGCTGCCTTATATTCAGCCAGCGCGTTGCGGCCTGCATCGGGCAGATACCAGCTTGCGTCCAATATCCGCAAATCGGGGTCGGCGCGGTGGGCGGCCAGCCAATCGGTGGACACCAGCGTTTTGGGGTCATCAAGGGGGGAGGGGGTCATCGGCGGCCTCTCACAGGGGATAGTTGGCACCTAAACCGAAGGCGGCCGTCAGGCAAGGGTTGCGCGGGCAGGGCAGGCCCGCCCGCGCAAGAAAATTACTTCTTGGCCATCATGTTTTTGACAACGCCGATGATCGCCATCAACGCGCCGCCGCCGACGCCGCCCGAAGCGACCGATCCGATGATCGAGCCAATGTCCATGCCACCCGCAGCAGCGCCAGCAGCGCCCATGCCTGCGCCGCCCAGCATGCCAAGGATCTGGCCGCCCAGACCGCCGCCCAGCAGACCAGCCACCGAATTGCCCAGCGTGCCAAGGCTCAGGTTCTTCAGCGCAGCACCGGCAGCGTTGCCGCCCAAAGCGCCCGCGACCAGTTGAATGACAAGGTTCATGTCCTTGATACTCGTTCTTTCCCCAAGAGGCCCGCCCCAAGAGGCCCGCCGTTGATCGGCTGGGCAATTTGCCGGCCAGATCTGCGCCACGGGGGTGCGACCGGATAGGGGGAACTTTGCCGAATGATCGACCTATGGGCCACAATTGGGACAGGTTGACGCTGGGTCAGCCGCGCGTACCCTCTTTCATGATGCGGGCTTTCTGGCGGTCCCAATCGCGTTTGGCGCTGGTTTCGCGCTTGTCCGACAGCTTTTTGCCCTTGGCGACGCCCAGCTTGATCTTCACCATGCCGCGATCGTTGAAGTACAGCTTCAACGGCACGATGGTCATGCCTTCACGCCCGACCGCATTCCACAGCCGTGACAGTTCCTTCTTGGAAACCAACAGTTTGCGGCGGCGGCGTTCATCATGTGGGAAGAGGCTCGCCTGCATGTAGGGCGCGATGTAGCTGTTGATCAGCCACAGCTCGCCGCCCTCCACACTCGCATAGCTTTCTGCGATGTTGGAGCCGCCCTTGCGCAGGGATTTCACCTCGGAGCCAAACAGCATGATGCCGGCTTCGATGTCCGACTCGATCGCGAAATCAAACCGCGCACGGCGGTTTTCGGCGATGAGTTTGGAATTGGGATCAGATTTTTCGACCATGGTGGATTTCAGATAGGGGGTCAGACCACCAAAGTCCAGACAGCGACATGCCACTGTGCGGGGCCACAACGCAAATATGCCTTGATATCTGGCGCGTCTGACGATTCTAGATTGGTGCGGGGCAATGCCAGCGAGGGCACGGACATGCTGATACAAATCGCCGTGGGCACAGGGTTGCTGGTGGCCAATATCACGCTGGCGGCGGTGGCGGCGATGCTGATGGAAACCGTGTTCGAATACGCCCACGGCTGGCTGATCCGAGAACCGCATCGGCCCAAGTTGGTGGTGCTGTGGGCGGGGGTATCGCTTTGGGTGTTGGGGGTGGTGACGGCGGGGGTGTGGATCTGGGCGCTGACCTATTACAGCCTTGGCATCTTCGACACAGTGGAGGCGTCCGTGTATTTCAGCCTGGTCGTCTACACCACCTTGGGGTTTGGCGATCTGTTGCTGCATCCCGAATGGCGTTTGCTGGCAGGGATGGAGGCGGCAAACGGCTTTCTGACCTTCGGCCTTTTGACGGCCCTGTTGATCGAGGCGCTGCGGCAGGTGCGGCTGGGCCAAGTGGAACACCGGCGCAAGCGGGGCGGGTGACGCGCCCCGCCGATGCGGTCAGGCGGCAAGGCGTGCGGCGCGGCGAGTCAGAAAGGCACCGGCGCAGGGGGCATCCAAGCGCTGGAAAAAGCTGTTGTCCGGGTAGCGGTTCGCGCCATCGGTGATGCCGGGGCAGTGCAGCAAAACGCCCGAATTGGCATAGATCACCTCTTCATCGGCAAACAGTGGCGTGATGATGTGCAGGGTGCCTTCGGTGGCGTGGCGCTTGACCCCGCCGCGCCCCTGCAAGGCCAGCGCCGGAAGCATGGCAAAGGCTGCATCTGTGGCGGTGTCGTCCAACGTGTCCAGCAGCAGGTGCTGGCCGGGCAGAACCAGCAGGTCAGAGCAGGCATCAAAGCTGCCGCCGGGGATCAACAGCGGCGCGGTCTCGGGCTCGGGGCGGAACGCGCGGCGATCCAGCGCCAGAATGCGCGCAAGGCCGCCATCCAGGGTCTGCACGGCGTCGCCAATCGCCAAGGTTTCCACCGGCTGCCAGCCCGTCTTTGTTTCCACAAGCGTGCCTGCAATCAGGCCGGTGGTCACGGAGGCCACAAGCCGCTGATGTGGGAAAACAGCGGTGGCGGTGGCAGCGGAGTCGCGTGAAAAGTCCTGCATGAACATGGTGTTATCCTGTCTGTTAAGGGTTGTGGCGGCGATGTCTTTCTGCCGCCCAATTGGCACCCGAATTTCGACATAATTTTGACACGGGCGCGGCAGCCGATTGTCATTGTCCCTGTCTGCGCAACAATTTCACAGCAGGCGGGCGCGGATCGTCCCAAGCCGCGACACATTAGGAAATGATTAAGCAACAATCGCCGCGACGCTTCAGGCGATTCGCCTGCCCTGGGTCAGGATCAGCACGCCGCAGACCACGATGATGGCGCTGCCCAGCAGAGTCATGGCATCCGGCCGTTCGCCAAACACCATCACGCCCAGCACCAGCGCGAACAACAGCCGGGTGTAGCGGAACGGGGTGACGGTGGCGACGTCGCCGCTGCGCATGGCGGCGGTCAGCGCCGCATAGGCGGCAACCCCGAACACGGTGGCCCCGGTGATCAGCGCCAAGGCGGGCAGGCCGGGCATCGTGGCCCCGCCGCCAACGACCAGAATGACCGCGCCTGACAGCGTCAGCATGGCAAATCCCATCACCCCCAACTGTGCGTTGGACAGGGTCAAGGGCGCTGCCCGCGTGGCCAGATCGCGACCCGCAAACCCGATCAATCCCGCCACGGCCAACAGCGACAGCGCGTCAAATCCGGCCAGACCGGGCCGCAGGATCACCAACACCCCACCGAACCCCAGCAGGATCAGGGCCCATCGCCCCGGCCCGACCTTTTCACCAAAGATCACCGCAGCGCCCAAAACCACCAGCAAGGGCGTCGCCTGCAAAATCGCCGAGGTCACCGACAGCGGCGTCAGCGCGATGGCCAGCGAATAAAACACCCGCCCGGCGATTTCGGACACTGACCGCAGCATCATGGTGCGCGACAGGATCCCCGGCGGGATCGGCTGCTGGCCTGCCCGCAGCGCGAACACGGCAAACACGGCAGCGCCCATCAGTCCCATGATCAGGATCGCCTCACCCACCGGGACGTGGCGGGAGGCGGCCTTGAGGAACGCATCCTCGGCTGCAAAACCGGCCATTGAGGCGATCATGAACAGGCTGCCGCGCAGGTTCGGGCTCATCGCGCGGCCTTTCGGGGGTTGGGGGCGTTCATACTGGTCCAAATATCCTCGCCGAAGGCATTTGCCCCAAAGGACAAAAGACTTCGGCTTGCCGGAACTCTGGAATCCCGGCGGGGATATTTGACCCAGGTTGACGTTACAGCAGGCCTGCGTGCTGCATGGCGGCTTTGACGCGGGCTTTGGCACCATCGGTCAGGCCGACCAGCGGCAGACGGACGTCTTCGCTGCACAGACCCAGCAGGGAAAGGGCGTATTTGGCGCTGACCAGACCGGGTTCGATGAAGATGGCCTCGTGCAGGGGCATCAGGCGATCCTGATACTCCAGCGCCTTGGCGTAGTTGCCCGCAAGGGTCGCTGCCTGGAACTCGGCGCAAAGACGCGGGGCGACGTTGGCGGTGACGGAGATGCAGCCGACGCCGCCATGGGCGTTGAAGCCAAGGGCCGTGGCGTCTTCGCCCGAAAGCTGGATGAAATCCGCGCCGCAGGTGGCGCGTTGTTGGCTGACACGCTCAATCTTGCCAGTTGCGTCCTTGACCCCGATGATGCGCGGCAGCTTGGCAAGCTGGCCCATGGTTTCGGGCGACATATCGACGACTGAGCGGCCGGGGATGTTGTAGATGACGATCGGCAAAGCGCAGCAATCATGCAGGGCTGTAAAATGCGCGACCAGTCCGGCTTGGGTCGGCTTGTTGTAATAGGGCGTCACCACAAGGGCCGCATCCGCGCCGACGCGTTCGGCGAACTGGATCAGGCTGATGCCTTCGGCGGTGTTGTTCGACCCGGCCCCGGCGATGACCGGAACGCGGCCTGCCACGGTTTGCACCACCACTTCGATGACCTTCTGGTGCTCGGCGTGGCTGAGAGTCGGGCTTTCGCCGGTGGTGCCGACGGGGACCAGCCCGGTAGAGCCTTCGGCGATGTGCCATTCCACCAGTTTCTTCAGCGTCACCAGATCGAGTTCACCGTTCTTGAACGGCGTAACCAGTGCGGGAATGGACCCTGTGATCATGGTGCGCGTCTCCTGATGGGGCGGTGTCGAGTCGCCCGGTTGCCAGCGCTTCCTAACCGGGGCGCGGGGTTTTGCCAAGCATGGGCATTTCGGTGGGCGTCGGCGGTGATTTGCCCGGATAACGGGCTTGTGGGTTGTGGCAAGGCCGGGGTTGCGGCAAAATTGACGGATGAGCAGAACAATTCAGATCGCAAAAGCGGTCATCCTTTCGTTGGCGATGCTGTTCGCCCCAATGGCGCAGGCCGACGAGGCCGGAGCGTTGGAACAGGCTTTGGGTTTGGCCGCCGCCAAAGACTGGCCGGGGGCGTTGCAGGCGGCGCGGGGTGCCGGCGCCGTGGGCGGCGACGTGATCCTGTGGCAGTGGTTGCGCGATGGCCAGGGCAAGTTGGGCGATTATGAGGGCTTTCTGGCGCGCAGGCCGGATTGGCCGGGCCTTGCCCTGTTGCGCGAAAAGGGTGAGGTGGCGGTGGCGCGGTCTACCGATGCCGCGCGGGTGATCGCCTATTTCGGCGCGGGCAAGCCCAAGACCGGATTGGGCGCAGTGACATTGGTGCGGGCCTTGCTGGCCCAAGGTCAGCGTGCAGAGGCCGAGGCCGAGGCGTTCCGGGCCTGGACCGAGTTGAAGTTCGCTGCCGAGGATGAAGAGGCGCTGCTGTCGCTGATGGGGGAGGCGCTGTCGGTGGCGCATGAGGTGCGGCTGGATCGCGCCTTGTGGGCGGGCGGGCGGCTGGCCGAGGCCAAGCGGATGCTGCCGCGCATGTCCCGGGATTGGCAGGCGCTGGGCGCGGCGCGGATCGCTTTGCAGGCGGAATCTCCGAACGCTCCGGCTTTGGTGGAGGCGGTGCCTGCGGCGGTCGCGGCAGACGCCGGGCTGGCGCATGACCGTTTCATCTACCGCATGCGCAAGGATCGTTATGCCGATGCGGCGGAGTTGATTGTCGAGCGCAGTGACAGCGCCGCGCGGTTGGGACAGCCCGAGGCCTGGGCGGACCGGCGGGCGCTTTTGGCGCGCTATCTGATGCGGACGGGGTCGCCAAAGGTTGCCTACCGGATTGCTGCGCAGCATCAGCTGACTGCCGGCACGGATTATGCCGATCTGGAGTTTCTGGCGGGGTTTATTGCCCTGCGGGAACTGGGGGATGCCGATCGGGCTTTGACCCATTTCGGGCATCTGAAGGCGGCGGTGGCGACGCCGATTTCACTGGCGCGGGCGGATTACTGGACAGGTCGGGCGCTGCAAGCCAAGGGCGATGCGGCGGGGGCAGAGGCGGCTTACCGGGCGGCGGCGCGACAACAGACAGCGTTTTACGGGTTGTTGGCGGCGGAGACCCTTGGGTTGTCGCTGGATGACAGTCTGGTGGCGGTTGGGACGGCGGGGCCGGGGTGGAAAACCTCGGGCTTTGCGGGATCAAGCGTGCTGACGGCGGCGCGGTTGTTGGTGGAGGCGGGGGACCGAACGCTGGCGAAGCGGTTCTTTCTGCATCTGGCCGAGGGACTGGACGGTGACGAGTTGGAGCAGTTGGCCGATCTGGCTTTGCGGTTGAACGAGCCGCATATCGCGCTGCTGGTCGCCAAGGCGGCGGCGGAACGCGGGCTGATCCTGCCGCGCGCCTATTATCCGGTGACCGAGATGGTGCCGGATGGACTGCCTGTCAGTCGGGCGCTGGCCTTGGCGATTTCGCGGCGGGAAAGTGAGTTCGACCCGGCGGCGCAAAGTCCGGCGGGTGCGCGGGGCCTGATGCAGGTGATGCCAGCCACAGCCGAGAAGGTGGCGAAGGGTCTGGGCGAACTCTCCAGCGCCGGGCGGTTGACGGCGGACCCGGCGTTCAACGTGCGCATGGGGTCGGCCTATCTGAAGGATATGGCGGATGAGTTTGGGCCTGCGGTGGCGCTGATCGCGGCGGGTTACAACGCCGGACCGGGTCGGCCCCGCAAGTGGATCGCGGAGTTTGGCGACCCAAGGCAGGTGGATGTGGATGTGGTCGACTGGATCGAGACGATCCCTTTTGCCGAAAC
>JBIHZO010000252.1:0-5484 GCA_044231405.1 Cypionkella sp.
CGCTGATCGCGGCGGGTTACAACGCCGGACCGGGTCGGCCCCGCAAGTGGATCGCGGAGTTTGGCGACCCAAGGCAGGTGGATGTGGATGTGGTCGACTGGATCGAGACGATCCCTTTTGCCGAAACTCGCACCTATGTGATGCGGGTGGCCGAGGGGGTGGTGATTTACCGCGCGCAGTTGAAGGGCGCTGCGGGGCCGGTGCGGATCATTGCCGAGTTGACGGGGCGGTGAGGCGGCTGGCGTTGGCGGGGGTTTCACACCCCCACCCCCCCGTGGGATATTTTCACCAAGATGAAGCGCAAATTTGGAGCCAAATTGTTTTGATTTCAGGCCTTCGCCGCCGCGCGCGATTTCAGCCATTGCCGCCAAAGGGTGAACAGGCTGGCCCCGACTACCACCACGGTGCCGATGGCGACGTTCATGCGCAGGGTT
The DNA here is from genome assembly GCA_044231405.1 of Cypionkella sp. Classification (GTDB taxonomy): domain Bacteria; phylum Pseudomonadota; class Alphaproteobacteria; order Rhodobacterales; family Rhodobacteraceae; genus Cypionkella. The sequence goes on from JBIHZO010000252.1 coordinate 435, forward strand.
TCACCAAAGTAGAACACCCCCACCAACGCAATGAACACCAGTTGCAAGTAGGCGAAGGGTTGGACGGCAGAGGCTTCGGCCTTGTCATAGGCCTGGATCAGCAGCCAATGGCCCAGGGCGGCGGTGCAGCACAGGGTCGCCATGAACATCCAGTCATTGCCCTGCATGGGCGTCCAATGCATCAGGCCAAAGGGGGTGATGGCGACCGCGCCGATGGTCCCGGTCCAGAAAAAGCTGACCGAGGCGGCATCGCGGCGCGCGACATAGCGGGTGAGCAGACCGTAAAGGCCGAAGATGAAGGCCGACAGCAGCGGGATGATCGCCCAAGGTGAAAACACCCGCATCCCCGGTTGCAGGATGATCAGAACGCCGACGAAGCCGACGGCAATCGCGGTCCAGCGTCGCCAACCGACGCTTTCGCCCAGAACCGGGCCTGACAGGGCGGCGATGATCAGGGGCGTGCAGGCAAACACGGCATGGGTTTCGATCAGGCCCAGTTTGACGAAGGCCAGCACCATGATGGCGACCTCGACAATCAGCAACAGGCCGCGGGTCAGTTGCAGCCATGGGTGTCTGGTGTGGATGGCCGCGCGGATGCCGCCCGGTTGGCGGGCCGCCAGCACCATCACGAAGGCGGCGAAGAACCAGAAGCGGATCATCACCACCATGTAGATGCTGTAATGCGCGCCAAGGTAGCGCGACACACCGTCTTGCAGCGCGAACACCACGGCCGATCCGCACATCAGCCAGATGCCGTGCTTGGTGTTTTGCGGGGTGTTCATGGCACCAGTCCGATGGGTTTGCGTTCCTGCCACAGGGCGTAAATGCCAGCAGCCACGATCAGGGCGGTGCCGATCACGACGGGCAAGGCCAGCGTTTCGCCGTAGATCGTGATGCCGATGATCGAGACAAACACGATTTGCAGATAAGCAAAGGGTTGGACGGAGGACGCCTCGGCAGCCTCGTAGCACTTCAGCAGCAGCCAGTGCGACAGGATGGAGATGCAGGCATAGATGCCAAGAAACACCGCGTCTGTGCCGACTATCGGTTGCCATTGCGGCAGGCCGATCACCGTCATGATCACCGCTCCAATGACGCCGGGCCAGAAGAAGGCGGGAAAGGTTGGCTCATCCCGCGTGGTCAGGCGGGTCAGCACGGAATAGGTGGCAAAGAACAGCGCCGATATCAGCGGCAGCAGCGCGGGCCATGAGAATACGCCTGTGCCGGGGCGCAGGATGATGACCACGCCAGCCATGCCGACACCGACGGCGGCCCAGCGTTGCCATGTCAGGCGCTCGCCCAGAACCGGGCCGGAAAGGGCGACCACCAGCAGCGGGCAGATGGCAAAGACCGCGTGGCTTTCGATCAGGCCGATCAGAGTGTAGCCGTAGACGATGATGCAGATCTCGGACACCAGCAACAAGGAGCGCAGGATATGGGCGCCAAGGCGGGTGGATCTTATGGCGGTTTTGAAGCCTTCGGGACGGCGCAATGCCAGAAAGACCACAAAGCCCGCGAAGACCCAATAGCGCACCATCACCACCATCAGGGTGTTGTAGCCCCCGGCCAGATAGCGCGAAAACCCGTCTTGCGCGGCAAAGGCGGCGACAGCGGCGATCATCAGCAGAATGCCCTTGCGGTTGCTTTTCATGGTTTGCGGCCTGTGGACATATGGCGTTTGCGGCCATGGCCGGGGCGGCGTTCGACGGTGAAGCCAGCATCCGCCAATGCGCGGCGGACATGGCCTGCGGCGGTGTAGGTGGCGAAGGTGCCGCCTTGCGCGGTGTGGTTGGCGACCTGGGTCAGGATTTCGGCGGACCAGAGTTCGGGGTTCTTGGCGGGGGAGAAGCCATCAAGATACCAGGCGTCGGCATGGAGGTGCCATGCGGGCAGGGTGTCGCGGGCGTCGCCAATCAGGACCGTCACCTCGATGGGGCCAAGGGAGAACTGGGTGCGGCCATTGGCCCAGTGGTTCAGGAAGTCATCTGCGACGGCGCGGGCCTCGGGGAAGGCCTCCAGCGCGCGGGCGATGTCTGGGGCGGGCAGGGGGTAAGCCTCAAAGCTGGTGTAATGGATCGGGATTTGCGGGTTGGCGATCAGGGTGGCCAGCAGATTGAGCCCGGTGCCAAAGCCCAGTTCGGCGATGTGAAAGCCGGGGCGCAAGCGGGCGGGCAGATCATTGCCCGCAAGAAAAACGTGGCGGGTTTCGGCCAGACCGTCGTTCAGGCTGAAATAAGGGTCGTCAAAGCGCCGCGACACCGGGACCATGCCGTCGCGCCAGTCCAAGCCGTTGCCCTGTTCGCCGCCCGTCATTTGCCCTATGCCCTTGGTCGGGCGGACCATGCGGAAGGCATCGCGGAATGGCAAGGGTTGATCTGACGGTGCGGGGCGGCGGAATCTTCGGCCTGTCAATTGCCTGGGAAGCGGTGCGGCGCGGGGCTTCGGTGCGGGTGATCGAGGCGGTGGCGATTGGCGCGGGATCATCGGGCGGCATCGTGGGGGCGCTGTCGCCGCATGTGCCCGAAAACTGGAACGAGAAGAAGGCGTTTCAACTGGACAGTCTGTTGATGGCGGCGGGCTGGTGGGCGGGGGTGCAAGCTGCCTCTGGCATGCCGTCTGGCTATGGGCGGACGGGGCGGTTGCAGCCTTTGGCCGATGCGGCGGCGGTTGATCTGGCGCGGGCGCGGGCGGTGACGGCGGGCGATCTGTGGCGTGGGGCGGCGGAGTGGCAGGTGATCGAGGCCACTGGCGCCGCGTGGGAGCCTGCCTCGGCCTCGGGGTATCTGGTGCGCGATACGTTGTCGGCGCGCCTGCATCCGCGGATGGCGGCGGCGGCGCTGGTGGCGGCGATCCGGGCGGCGGGGGGTGAGGTGGTCGTGGGCGATGCCGCCGATGAGGGCGCGGTGATTTGGGCCACCGGGCTGGCGGGGCTGACAGCGCTGACTGCCGATCTGGGGCGTGACATGGGCGGCGGGGTAAAGGGGCAGGCGTTGGCGCTGCGCCATGATGCCGCCGGGCTGCCGCAGTTGTTCGTCGATGGGCTGCATGTGGTGCCGCATGCGGATGGCACGGTGGCGATCGGGTCGACCTCTGAAAACCAGTGGATGGATGCGACTTTGGTGGATGCGCAACTGGATGCCCTGCATGCCCGCGCGGTGGCCGCTTTGCCGGTTTTGGCCCGGGCAGAGGTGCTGGAGCGTTGGGCCGGCGTGCGGCCCCGCGCCAAGTCCCGCGCGCCCCTTTTGGGGCCATGGCCCGGGCGGGCGGGGCAGTTTGTCGCCAATGGGGGATTCAAGATTGGCTTTGGTATGGCACCGAAGGTGGCGCAGGTGATGGTGGATTTGGTGCTGGACGGGCTGGACGGGATTCCGGCGGGGTTTCGGGTGTAACGGTTTGGTGGGTGAGTGCCCGACCCTGCAGACACCATTCCCCCGGAGGCTGATGCCCCCAACGCAAGTCCGGCCTAGGATTTCGGGCGGTTGTCCACGATGCGCACCGCCTTGCCCTGGCTGCGGGGGACTGCGCCCGGTTGGCCTGTCTGCACCAGCACGGAAATGCCCAGCATCTGCTTGATGCGCTTTTGCAGCCGCGTGGCGGCAGCGGCGCGGCTGGCGTCATCGGCAGAGGTTTTGGTTTCAACCGAAAGCACCATGGCATCCATGCGGCCTGCGCGCAGCAGTTCGATCTGGAAATGCGGGGCAAGGCCGGGCTGTGCCAGCAATTGCTCTTCAATCTGGCTGGGAAACACGTTCACCCCACGCAGGATGATCATGTCGTCACTGCGTCCCATCACCTTTTCAATGCGCCGCATGCTGCGGGCCGTGCCGGGCAGCAGCCGTGTCAGATCGCGGGTGCGGTAACGGATGATCGGCAGCGCCTCTTTGGTCAGCGAGGTCAGCACCAGCTCTCCCATCTGACCATCGGGCAGCACCGCGCCGGTGTCGGGATCAACGATCTCGGCGAGGAAGTGATCCTCCCAAAGATGCAGCCCATCCTTGGTTTCCACGCATTCGATGGCCACGCCCGGGCCGATCACCTCGGATAACCCATAGCAATCGAGGGCGTGCATGTTGAAAGCCTGTTCTATTTCTGCACGCATGGCGTTGGTCCAAGGCTCACCGCCGAAGATGCCGACGCGCAAAGGGCTCTGGCGCGGGTCGCGGCCTTGGGCGCGGTATTCGTCGAGAATCGACAGCATGTAGGATGGGGTCGAACCGATGGTGGTCGCCCCGAAATCCTCGATCAGTGACACTTGCCGGTGGGTCATGCCGCCCGACACCGGCACCACGGTGCAGCCCAGCCGTTCGGCGCCGTAATGAAAGCCGAGGCCGCCGGTGAACAGACCGTAACCATAGGCCAGATGCACCAGATCGCCCGGCCGTGTGCCACAGGCGCGCATGGATCGCGCCATCAGGTCGGCCCAGGTGTCGATGTCCTTGGCGGTGTAGCCCACAACCGTTGGCTTGCCGGTGGTGCCGGATGAGGCATGCAGGCGCATGATCTGTTCGCGCGGCACGGCGAACATGCCGAAGGGGTAGTGCCGTCGCAGGTCAGCCTTTTGGGTGAAGGGAAAGCGGCGGATATCGTCAAGGCTGCGCAGGTCATCGGGGTGGATGCCCGCCGCCGCAAAAGCCTGCCCGTAGTGCGGCACGTTGTGAAACGCATGGTCCAGCGACCATTTCAGGCGCGACAGCTGCAGCGCCTGTATTTCATCACGCGAGGCGAGTTCGATGGGGTCAAGGCTTTGGCGGCTTGGGGCCAGATCAAACATGAATTTTCCTTCGCCACACCGCAAACGCTGTGCAATCCCCAATGGAAACCATGAAAATCGGGCAATGTCGTGGCAAGACAGCGGGGTCTATTGGATTTTTGCCCCAACAGAGCGGCCTTAGGCGCGCAGCAGGGCGATTGGGTGGCTCGATGCCGAAGTGACTGTCACATCAAGAATTGCCGTGCGTCCGGTGCGTGACACCAGTGCGGCGCGGGCGGTCAAAGCATCGCCATGGATGCCGGGGGCGGGGTGGGTGATGAAGTTCGCCTGCGTCGCCGC
>JBIHZO010000253.1:0-5473 GCA_044231405.1 Cypionkella sp.
GGCGCTGGCGGAACTGCGCATGGCGCGTCTTTCAGCACAGGCTCGGTCGCGGAACTGGCTGCCCTCCATCGGGCCGTCGGTGGATCTGACGTCGCTGGGCGCGCTGGCGGCCAGCCTGCTCGCCGAAGCGGTGCTGTTTGACAACGGCCAAAAGCATGCCGAGCGCGATTTTGCCGCCGCCGACGTCGAGGTGGCAGCAGTGACGCTGGCCGAAGAGACAAATGGCCGGCTGCATGATGCGCTGGCCTATCACGTTGCTGCCGAACAGGCGCGGGCCCAAGGCGCGGTGGCCGAAAGGGCCGTGGCAGACCTGACCGAACTGGCGCGGATGCTGGCGATACGCGCTGCGGGCGGGTTGTCTGACCGTTCCGAGGTGCGCGCGCTGGAACAGAAACTAGCCGAAGCGCGGTCCGTCGCCCGCAGTGATGCGGCTGCCTTGGCCGACGCACAGGCGGCGCTGGCGGCGCTGGCGGGTCCGGTGATGGCATCAGGGCTGGCCAACCTGATTGCCCGCCCGCCCGGCACCGTGCCGCTGGCTGTGCTGCGGGCCGAGGCCGAGGGGCGGCGGATGCTGGCGCAAGCCCGGATCGAACGTGCGGGCCACCTGCCGCTGATGGGCGTGCGCGCCACGCTGGGCAGTGACGGACTCGACGCGGGCCTCAAGTTGGGCGCGCAAAAGATGCTGAGCGCAGGCACTGGCAACAGCCTGCGCGCCGCGAAGGCATCCGAGGCCGTGGCCATCGGCCATGTGGCCGAGGCGCGGGACACCGCAGAACGCAACCGCGCCGCCCAAGAACGCCACATCGCCGCGCTGGAGGCGGACCGCGCCGAAGGGGCAACGCTGGCGTTGCAGGGGGCCGAAGGGCTTCGCCTGATCGCGGCGCAGCAGAAGGCGGGTCGCCGCACGCTGATGGATGTGGCCGCCGCCATCGAAATGCAGGCCGCGCTGGATCGCGGACAGGCTGGCCTGCCTTACCGCATCGCGGCGCGCCAGTTACAGATCGCGCGAGATGACGGTGTGCTGGCGGCGGGGAACGGACCATGACACAACCCGTAACCCGCGCGGTGGGATCAGAACCAATGCCCGGGGATGACCGGATCGTGCCTTTCGACCGGGCGATGCCGCGCCCGGCCACACCAGTCCTGCCACGGGTGCGCAACCGGGCGCAGTCGCGGGCCGACCTTGTCGCGGTTTACGCAGCCGTGCTGGGCGCGCAGGTGGCTGCTGCCGATCTGCTGGACCATTTCCAGATCACGGCGGGCAGCGGCCAGCTGGGGCTGGAAGAAATTGCGCTTGCACTGCGCGCTTCGGGGCTGACAGCGGAAATTGTCAAAGCGGCGCCGGCGCCTGACCTGTGGCCAGCGCTTGCGGCGATGACTTCGGGTCAGGTCGTGCTTGTGCTGGCGCAGTCTGACGACGCACTGGAAATCTATGATCCGACCACCCCCGACCTGCGGGCCGAGGTGGCCTCGGCCGAGTTTGCCCGCTTCTATTCCGGTCATGCCCTGCGGGCGCGCACCACGCTGGCAGAGCTTGATGCGCGGCACGGCGAGGTGAAGGCCGCGCCGCATTGGTTCTGGGGCGCTTTTGTCCACCACCGCCGCGCCTTTGCCGAGGTGGCGGCGGGGTCGCTGGTGGCCAACCTGCTTGCGGTGTCGGTCGCATTGTTCTCGCTTCAGGTCTATGACCGGGTGATCCCGCACCGGTCGGAAGCCACGCTTTGGGTGCTGGCCTTGGGGGCGCTGCTTGCGCTGGGGCTGGAGGGCACGCTGAAGATGGCACGCGCGGCGCTGATGGATGCGACCGGACGGCGCATCGAGGTGTCAGCGCAGGGGTTCCTGATGAAGCGGCTGTTGGGCATGAAGACGCCCCCCGGCGGGCGGCGGCCCAGCCAAAGCGCTGCCGCGATGCGCGAGTTCGGCGCGGTGCGCGAATTCTTCACGGCGTCCACCATCGGCACCTTGGCCGACCTGCCCTTCGTTCTGATCTTTCTGGGGATGGTCGCGATGATAGGCGGGCCGCTGGTCTGGGTCCTGTTGGCGGGGGCGCTCTTGATGGTGGTGCCGGGGTTGCTCTTGCAAAGCCGCATGGTGGCGCTGACCGAAGCCGCGCAGGGTGCGGGCACTCGGGCGGGCCGGATCCTGTATGAGGCGGTCTATGAGGCCGAGACAATCAGCACCCAGCGGGGCTTTGAGCGAACCCGCCGCCTGTGGTCGGAACTGACCGCCCTGTCGGCGGCGCGCGGCTCGGATCAGCGGCGGTTGACGGCTTGGTTGATGACATGGGCGCAGGGGGTGCAGCAGGCGACCTATGTGATGGCGGTGCTGGCTGGTGCCTATCTGGTCTTTGCGGGCCAGTTCACTGTGGGTACGATCATCGCCATCGGCATTCTGACCGGCCGCACGCTGGCCCCGCTTGCGCAGTTGTCGTCGATCATGGCGCGATGGACCAACGTGGCAACGGCGCTGAAGGGGCTCGACAGCATCGCCAACGCCCCCCAAGTCGAGGACCCCGCCCGCCGATATCTGCGCCGTGACCGGATCGAGGGCAGCTACGAGTTGCGCAACCTGCGTTTTGCTTATGGCGCGGAGGAGGCGCCGGTACTGGACATTGCCGCGCTCATCATTCCGGCGGGTCAGCATGTGGCAGTGCTGGGGGTCAACGGGTCGGGGAAATCCACCCTGTTGCGCCTGTTGGCGGGGTTGGCCGACACCACCGCTGGGTGCATCCTGATCGACTCGGTGGATATGGCGCAGGTCCACCCGCGCGATCTGCGGCGCGGAATCGGCTGGCTGGGACAGGAGGTGCGGCTGGTCGCGGGCACGCTGCGCGACAACCTGAACCTGTCGCAACTGGAAACCGACGACGACCGCCTTATGGCGGCTCTGGACTTCGCAGGCCTTGGGCCGTTCGTGCTCGCCCATCCCCGGGGGCTGGATCTTGACATCCGCGAAATGGGCGAGGGCCTGTCAGTGGGGCAGCGTCAGTCGGTTGGCTGGGCGCGGCTGTGGTTGCAGGACCCGCGCGTGGTGCTGCTGGACGAACCAACAGCCGCACTGGATCAGACGCTGGAATCGGTGCTGATCAGCCGTCTTTCGGGCTGGCTGGAAGGGCGTACGGCGGTGATCGCCACCCATCGTGTGCCGATCCTGCAACTGGCGACACGGACGCTGATCCTGCAAGGGGGCCGCATGGCCGTGGACGGCCCGCGCGAGGCGGTGCTGGCGCATCTGATGCGCGCGCAGGGCAAGATGAAATGACCACGCTGGACCCTGCGCTGATGGACAATCCCGATCGGCCAGGTCGCGTGATCCGCCTGATCGGGTTGGCTTTTGTGGTCTTTCTGGTCTGGGCGGCGCTCGCCCCGGTGGACGAGATTGTGCGCGCCGAAGGGCAGGCGGTGTCGACCGCGCGACCCCAGATTATCCAGAATCTGGAAGGTGGGATTTTGGCGGAACTGATGGTCACTGTAGGCCAGACGGTAGAGGCGGGCGAGCCACTGGCCCGCCTGCACGCCACGCGCTATCAGTCGACGGTCGATGACCTGCGCGACCAGATCGCCACGCTGGAACTGCGCCGCCTGCGGTTGGAGGCAGAGATGAGCGGGCTGGACGTATTCACCCCGCCCGCCGATCTTGCCGCGCGCCTGCCCGCCATTGCGGCCAGCGAATCCACCCTGCTGGCCGCGCGGCTGGCTGATACCTTGGCCCGGGTTGACGGTGCGCGTCAGGTCGCCAAGCAGGCCGACCGCGAAAGCGAGTTGCTGGAAGCGATGCTGAAGCAGGAGGTCGTGCCGCTGATCGAGGTCACCCGCGCCCGCAAGAACGCCGCCGAAGCGCAAAACCGCATGAACGACGCGGTGGCGCAGACCGAACTGGAACGTGCGCAGTCCCATGCCGACACGTTGAAGGAACTGGGTACGCTGCGCCAATCCCTGCGCGCGGCTGAGGACCAGTTGGGCCGCACCATATTGACCGCGCCGATGCGCGGGGTGGTCAACCGCCTGACCGTGACCACCGTCGGCGGAGTGGTGCGCCCGGGTGAGGAAATCTTGCAGATCGCCCCCTTGGGCGACGCCCTGATGATCGAAGCCCGCGTGCGCCCGCAGGACATTGCCGCCATCCACCCCGGGCAGGCTGCGACGATCAAACTGTCGGCCTATGACTACACGATCTGGGGCACGCTGGATGCCGAGGTTGTCTTTGTCTCGGAGGATATTTTCCGTGACGAACGATCGCGCCTTCCCGACGGCGACCCGCATTACCTCGTGACGTTGCAGGTGGCCCCTGCTTCCCTGACCGGGCGGCGGCAGGGGCTGGAGATCCGCCCCGGCATGCAGGCGGTGGTAGAACTGCGGGCAGGGGCCAAGACCGTCCTGAGCTACCTGACCAAACCCCTTTGGAAGGCGCGGGAGGCGATGCGCGAACGGTGAGCGCTGATAAAGACAAATGGCCCCATCGTCCCCAGCCGTGCAAAGACAAGCCGAAATCAGCCCAAGCATCGGGGCGCCATTCTGATGTTCAATATAGGGCCAAAGGAAGTCGGGGTGCAAAAGCGAGACACCTTGCACAGCCGCTGCGGCGGCGAGATCAGCGCCGAGAAGTCCGACTTCCTGAGCCGCCTGTAGTCGGCCGAAAATGAAAACCCCGCGCTTGTCGACCGCGACGTCGAGATCCCGTTCTGAAACGAACGGTGTTCCCCCCTCGGGCTTTGTGGGAAAACCCGCCGGGTTTGGTCGAACTCGGCCCTTAGCGGCCGGTCGGACTGTTGCGGGGCGTTCTCCTCTGCGGTCGCTCAGACCTGACGGTGCGAAGGACCTGAGCGCCCGTCCTTGCCGTCCTTAGGCCGGAAAAACCAAGCCTTTGCGATCTCCGTGGCGAGCGCATAACCAACCACGATCCCCAGAACCGTGGCCAGTTCCGTGGCCGACAGTGGCGCGAAGCCGAAGAGCGCACTTGTCTCGCCGAGGAACGGGATTGCAAAGGTGGCACCCGCAACAGCGAGGGTCGACCACAGCAACAAGCGGCTGGGTCGGCTGCGGAAGGCGGGCTTGCGGGTGCGCAGGACCAGGACCACCGCCAACTCGGTCAGCAGCGAGATCATGAACCACGACGTCTGGAACACCGCTTGGTCGGCATGAAAGATGTAAAGCAGGACGCCGAAGGTCAGCAGGTCGAAGACCGAGCTGATCAGGCCGAAGACGATCATGAAGCGCTGGATGTCTTTGACATTCCAGCGTTGCGGCCCCGAGACGCGCTCGGGATCCACCTTGTCGCTGGAGATCGCCAGCGAGGGCAGGTCAGACAGGAAGTTGTTGAGCAGGATCTGCTTGGCCGCCAGCGGCAGGAACGGCAAGAGTGGCGTGGCCAGCGCCATGCTGATCATGTTGCCGAAGTTGGCGCTGGTCGTGATCGATATGTACTTCAGCGAGTTGGCAAAGGTGCGCCGCCCATCCTCGACGCCTTGGCGCAA
>JBIHZO010000254.1:0-5468 GCA_044231405.1 Cypionkella sp.
CCCGACGGGATTCCGCTGGCGGTCAGTTTGCGGTCGTCGACGTGGTACAGAAGGACATCGGTCAGCTGCTGCTTGTTCTCGGGCTTCAGCAGCGTCTCGACGGTGCCTGCCGGCAGGGCAGCGAAAGCATCGTTCGTCGGCGCGAAGACAGTAAAGGGCCCAGGTCCGGAGAGGGTCTCGGCCAGGCCAGCGGCAGTGACGGCGGCGACGAGGGTTGTGAAACGGTCGTCGCCAGCGGCGATCTCGACGATACTGGCGGCCTGTACGGCGGTGCCAAGCGTAAGCGCTGCAAAGGCGGCGGCGGCAAAGGTGCGTTTGGTCATAATGGGATCCTATTCGTTGGCGTTGGGCATCCTTCCTTGTCATTTTTGGGGATGCAAGGCTGTTACGCGACAACCTGCCGCAGCGGATCACTGGGTTAAGGTCTCTGACAAAAAGTTGATCAGGCGTGATCAGCGGCGTGTCGCATCTCCGCCCCACCGCACGGTGACGGAAGACCAGAAGGCGGGCGGGCCGGACCCGTCAGTCGGGGTTTGCCGCGCTCGCAGCTCCAGCGACGTGGTCGACGATCTACGAAAGGGGCTGCATCAGACTTGTTTCAATCACTTGCGCGCGCTGGGACTTGTTTGCGGCCCAAGTTGTCGGCTAGCTGCGCCTTCACCAAAACGACCTTTGGAAAGAATAGTAAGGAACGACTGCTTTCCGCCCTTAGCGTCTCTCGGGACGGCCCAGCGCTCCCGGCCCAAAACTGATCACCGGTCAAGCAGAAGCGAACGAAAACCAAGACCCGCATCCTCGGAGGGGTAATCCGAGCACCCATGTCCCTCAAGCTATTTCATTCCCAGGGTGCCGGCCGGGATATCCCAGGGCAGTCTTGTCTCAACTCAGCTTCTCGGCGGCAATCGCCAGCACCTCGCGGAAGGTTCTGAGATCGGTGTAGAGCGACTCCGGTGAGGCATCGCCGACCACCACCGTGCCGACGCGCCAAACCACGCTGCCATGCAACATCAGATTGTCGATGAAGCCTAGATCCTAAGATACTCGATCATGATGCCGTCCGGCCGGCGTAACATGCCCTCGGCATCGACGGTGACGACGCCCGGAAACAAGTCGCGCATCCGATGCTGTTAGCGGAGTTTCCTGCTGTGGCTAGTTGGCTTGAGCGCTGTCAGGCGCGACCTGCGTTCATGACGATGCTGGCGGCCCAACTGGCGGAGCCGGACTGAAGCGCGGACTTGGGAAGGCAGTAGATCTGCCGCGTTGCGTTGGGCTCAGTCTCCAGATGTAACGTCTCAATGGGTTGTTCACGGGCTGAAAATGGGGATTGTGGCGGTTGCGACGCAACACGATCCTCCAGAGACACCCCGTGAACATTCACAAGAATGCCAAGACAACGCCCAAAATGCGGGCCTTGATTGTGGAGCGGAGGCGAGCAGGCGAGAAGCCAGGTCAAATTGCCCGCGCGCTTGGGGGTTTCCGAAGTGACGGTGCGCAAATGGATTGCCCGCCACATTGCCGAGGGCGAGGTGGGGCTGGTGGACCGCCCAAGTCGCACGCACCAGTTGCAAACCCGTACGGCCGATGATCAGCGGGCCACGGTAAAGGCCCTGCGACGCCAAAGGCAAGCGTTCTGGCGGATCGCAGCTGCGGTCGGTTTGTCCCGCGCCACCGCCTCCCGTATCGGAAAAGCCTGCGGTTTGAGCCTCTTGTCCGCTCTGGACCCCAAGCCCGAGGTCATCCGCTACGAAAAGGATACCCGCGGCGAGATGATCCATATCGACCTCAAGAAGCTGGGTCGGATCGACGGCATCGGCCACCGCATCACGGGGGATCGCATCGGCCAGAGCAACGCCCGCTCGCGCAAGGACGGTGGCAAGGGCTGGGAGTATCTGCATCTGGCGGTCGGTGACCAATCGCGCCTGGCCTAGTCCGAAATTCTCTTGGACGAAACGCGCAGGTCATGACTGACCTTCTTGTTCAATGGCCTGCGCTTTTTCCGCAGCCACGGCGTCAGGGTTTGGCATGTGATGACGGATAATGGCGTGACCTTTCGGTCCAAACGCTACGCCAAAGCATTGAGAATGCTGCGGGAACTGGCCCAGCGGCCTTGAACGCCATATCCCGGACCCATCATCTGCTCGCCCGATCAGATGATGACCGACACGCGCCCCTGCTTTGCCGGAGGCTGGTCTTTCTGCCCTAACCGCAGATAGCGGAGCCTCAACGCTGGTCATCGAAAACCCCGCCCAGGACAACGCACCGGGCGGAGTTTGTATTTCAACGCGTACTGATCAGACCAGAGCTTGCTTGGCCGCATCAAGTTCGCGGTTGCACTCGGCGTCATTCTTGGCGGCGTATGCCTTCTCGGCGGCCTGATAATGCTTCAGTGCTGCGTCCTTCTTGGGGCCAGCTGCGGCCTTGTCCCACACCGCCTTGACGGACTTCATCTTTTCTTCGGTGGTGGACATTTTTGTTTTCTCTTCCATGGGATCACTCCTTTGCTAGCCTGTCCGATAAAGCGGCAGAGCTTTCAGAAGGTACAGAGTGCTATGCCGGTCCTCGCCACAGGCAATCACGACGGATCTTAATGCCGTCGGTGAAAAAATAACACGCCGGGCAGTGGGGTGCATTGATGGTGGTCAATCTTGAAGACTTTGGCTCTGATGATGTAACCGCCCTGAAGGGCCAAAGCGCCCGGGCAACCGCTGGCTATACGAAAAGCGCAGCAGCTTCTTCGCTTGCGCGTGCTCCAGCCCCAGTTAAAACCCGGCCAAAGTGGCAGTATTTTGCTCTGCCCCTGGTTTTTGCTCTGACGTTGACAAAAGTCCGCGCATTTTGCGCAGATGTCCATTGTGTTCAACCGTCAGCCTCGAAGGGACATGACCGCCAAGAGCGGCGCCAATGTGGGTAGTTAGACGGAGCGCGCGAAGGGTAGAACAGGATCCCTGCTCACACGATAGGCACATTCACCCCGCGCCCCATCTCAACCGCATCGGCAACGCTCGACGGCATCGAAGTCGCGAACGTGGCATGCAAGGGACAACTCAAGGCCAGACTTTGCCAATTTCGTTCGCCGATTTGGCAGATCAATCAAAACTCAAACGGTGACCTGGCATTCGTCGGATCGGAAGCCTGCGAAATAACCCCCTTGCCCTTGGGTAAGTTCGCATCCGGTTCACAGGGGCTGGACATAAGCAGCGTTTCCAGTGTGACCGCATGCGGGTCGGAGCTATTCGCCGGCGACGTCCAAACGGGCCAGTTGATCGGTGCTAAGGACGATATTCATCGCCTCGATATTCTCGTCAAGCTGGGCGGTGGTGCTACCGGCGACCAGCGGCATCAGGGTGGGATTGGCCCAGACCCATGCCAGAACCACCTGCGCGGGCTGCGCCCCTGCCTCAGCTGCCACGTCGCGTAGCACTTTCATGCGCAGATGGTTGGAGGAACTCCGGTATTCCTCGGGCAGCTCGCTTTGCGGATAGCGATTGTATGCGCCGCCAAGGGCCACCGAATAGGCCATGACGCCTACTCCGGCGCGTGTGCAATAGTCACTCATGTCGGCGGTCAGCACGACCTGAGGACCTGTATAGCCGCCGTGGCGTACCGCTAAATAGGTAAAGCGCTGCTGCAAGACCTCATAGCGGGGCAGACTGGACAGTCTTGCGATCTCATGAGCGGCGGCCAGCCTGTCTGTGGTAAAGTTGCTGGCTCCAATGGCGCGAACCTTGCCCTGCTCAATGAGTTTAGCAAAAGCGCCAAGCACATCCTCCTGTGGAACGTCGGGATCATCCCTGTGGGCAAAATAGAGGTCGATCGTCTCGACACCCAAACGCCGCAGGCTCTTTTCGCATTCTTCGATGATAAGCTTGGGCGCAAGGCTCGTCGGCGCGTCGCTATAGGCAATGCCGACCTTTGTCGAGATGGTCATCGCGTCACGATTGCCCCGCGACTTCAGCCATTCGCCAAGCACCGTTTCGCTCTCACCGCCCTTCCATTGGTCGCCGACCCAATGAGCGTAAATATTTGCGGTGTCGATGAAATTTCCGCCAAGACTTGCATAGTGGTCAAGCAAAGCGAAAGCCGTGGCGCGATCCTGTTTGGTCCCGAGATACATCGCACCAAGCGGGGCCGCCGCCGTCTGTATGCCCGTCCTGCCGAGCGTAATTTGTCGCATGGGTGATCCCCTATTGTGATTTCGCGGCGACGCACGCCCTGACCTGAAGCGCGCCTGCGTTAATAGCTTCAATCGATTTGTCCCTGTCAAGAGCTGCAAAAAGGGCGGCAGACAAGCAGTTTCCGCGGCGGTGTCCGCGCCCTGCTGTTTGCGCTCCCCATTCGGCATTGTCCTTTGCGGCGTCAATTGTGCCGTCCGGCAGCGTGGTGAAACGCCGGCGGCAATGGCTTTGCGCACAGCCGCTTCCGAGACGCCGCATTGCGCCGCATAGCTTCGCCGGGATGCTCAAATTCCAGACGAAGCCTGATTTATCCGTGGCTTAATAGTTTCTCTCTTTTTGGATCCACGGGGCTCTGATGATGCAACCGACCGCCGACAGCATCGATGTGCCAAGGTGGGTCTGCGAGGATCCACAAAGGAGAGCGGTCATGTTACAGATTGCCAAGGTCGGGCTCGATCTGGCGAAGAATGTGTTTCAAGCGCACGGAGCTGACGCCTCAGGGCGGGCGGTGTTGCGATAGATGTTGCGTCGTGATCGGGTGCTGGCCTTCTTCAGCCAGTTGCAGCTCTGTGTTGTCGCGGTGGAAGCCTGTGGCGGCGCGTATTTCCGGGGCCGCGAGATTGGCGAACCTGGTCCTGACGTGCGGCTCATCCCGCCTGCCTGGGTGAAGCCCTTCGTGAAGCGCCAGAAGAACGATGCAGCGGATGCCGAGGCGCTTTGTGAAGCGGCCCTGCGACCGACGATGCGCTTCGTGGCCGTGAAGAGTGAAGAAACCCAAGGGGCAGCAATGGTCTTCCGCGTCCGCGAGCTTCTGATCCGGCAGAGGACGCAGGCGATCAAGCTCTGCGCGGTCACCTGACCGAGTTCGGGCAGATCGGGCCGCAGGGTGCTGCGAACGCAGTGCGTCTGATCGCCATCGTCGAGGATCCAGACAGCGGCTTGCCCATCGATGCCATCGCCACGCTTCAGGTGCTGGTCGCGGCGCTCGCCCATCTCGAAGCGGAGATCGGAGAGCTTGATGCCGGGATCGCTCGTCGGGCCAAAGAGAATGACGTGGCCCGGCGGCTGATGACGGTGCCCCCTTTCGGGCATGTAAACATGCCCGAAAGGACAACGGGGCATCGGGCCACTGATCGCCACAGCCATTGCGGTTGTGGCTCCGCCACCCCAGACATTCCGCAAGGCACGTGACTTTGCGGTCTGGCTGGGTGTGGTAGCTCGGCAGCATTCCACCTGAGGCAAGCAGTGTCTCGGGGCGACGACCGGGATGGGTGAGCGATCCCTCCGGCGGCT
>JBIHZO010000255.1:0-5462 GCA_044231405.1 Cypionkella sp.
ATCAGGCCCAAAGGCACGTCGGCTTCAGGGTTCAGAAGGGCAGCGGCGAAGGTGTTCTGCATCAGGCGGCCTGCAGAATCAGCGCGGCACGCTTGGCCTCTGACGCCAGCACCGGCCAATCTGGCAGGTCATTGTCCCACTCGATCAGGGTGGGTCTTGCACCAGAACGGGCAATGGTGTCGGCATACAGCGACCAAACCGGATCCACGATTTCCGCGCCGTGACTGTCGATCAACAGCCGCGCTCCGTGGTCGTCGCGGTCCTCATCATGGCCGCCCAGATGGATTTCGTCCACCATATCCAGCGGGAAGGCTGTGATATACTCCAAGGGGTTGAAGCCTTGGTTGACCGACGACACATAGACGTTGTTCACATCCAGCAGCAGGCCGCAGCCGGTGCGGGTGGCGATCTGGGTCAGGAAATCCACCTCGGACAGGGTGGTTTCCGTGAAGGCCATATAAGAGGACGGGTTTTCCAGCAGCATTTTGCGACCCAACACCGTTTGAACCTGATCAATGTGATCACAAACGCGGGCCAAGGTCGCCGCAGTGTAGGGCAGCGGCAGCAGGTCGTTCAGAAATGCGCCGTCATGGGTGGACCACGCCAGATGTTCGGAAAAGCTGGCCGGTTGCAGCCAGTCACACAGGGTTTTCAGCCGGGCCAGATGGTCCGCGTCCAACGGTTCCTCGCCGCCGATGGACAGGCCAACGCCGTGTACCGAAATCGGGAACCGGCTTGCCAGATGGCGCAACTGCGCCAAGGGGCGGCCACCGTCGCCCATGTAATTCTCGGCGTGAATTTCCAGCCAGCCAACCGGGGCCGCATTGGCCATGATCGCAGCGAAATGTTGGGGTTTGTAGCCCACTCCGGGCAAATTTGGCAGGACGTCTGGCATTGCGGGCTCCGTAGATTGCCCCCCTCGCGGCGGAGGGGGGGGCGCTGGGATTACATTGGCAGGTCGCGGTCGGCGGCTTCAAGGCTGCCCATGCGCACGATGCCGTCCTTGTCAGCAGGCAGTTCCATGGTCACGCAGGTGCCAGCTGGCACCAGTTTCCAGGCGTTGCCCTGAAAGTCGACCTTCGAGGTGCCGGCGCAGGTGGTGCCTTCGCCTGCTGCGCAGTCATTCTGGCCGGCCATGGCAACGCCAAAGCATTTTTCCATCTCGCCTTCGGCCTGCGCCGTGGTGGAGATACCAGCCAGAGCCGCGGCCAAAGCGCCAGCGATGGCGACGGATTTGAGGTGAGCAGTCATTGTTGTCATCCCTTGTTTTGTGGTGTCGTTCTCGACCCTTGAAGGGATAGCGTCACGGCCCGATCACAGGCCAATCACGGATACGTGGCCCACGCGGGCGTGACCGATCGTCACAGATCCCCTCAGGGGCAGGGCCCGGTTCAGGGCAAAGAAAAAACGCCGGTCACCCGGCGTTTTTACAAGAGTTACAACTGTTTGCGTCAGTTTCTGGCGGGGGGGAGGGCCGCCAGTCCGAACTCCGCAATTGCCTGATCGAAGGACAATGTTTCAGTGCGGTTGTCGCCCAGCCGGCGAACTGAAACAGTGCGATCTTCGACTTCCTTCATGCCAATCGCAAGGATCACGGGAACTTTGCCCACGGAATGCTCACGCACCTTGTAGTTAATCTTTTCATTGCGGGTGTCCGACTCGGCCCGGACGCCCGATTTGACCAAGGCGTTCACGACTTCATGCACAAACGGATCAGCGTCGGACACGATGGACGCCACCACGACCTGACGCGGAGCCAGCCAGAACGGCAGTTTGCCCGCGTAGTTCTCCAGAAGGATACCGATGAACCGCTCGAACGAGCCCAAAATCGCGCGGTGCAACATGACGGGGCGATGTTTGGCGCCGTCTTCACCGACAAATTCGGCATCCAGCCGGTTTGGCAGGTTGAAATCGGCCTGGAAGGTGCCGCATTGCCATTCACGACCAATCGCATCGGTCAGTTTGAAGTCCAGCTTCGGCCCGTAGAACGCGCCGTCGCCTTCGTTGATCTGATAGGGCAGGTTCAGCCCTTCGATCGCGGTTCTCAGCGCATGTTCGGCCTTGTCCCACACCTCATCGCTGCCCACGCGCACATCTGGGCGGGTGGACAGTTTGATGTCGAACTTTTCAAAGCCAAGATCCTTGTAGACCGACGAAAGCAGCGCGATGAAGCTGGCGCATTCCGCCTCGATCTGGTCTTCGGTGCAGAAGATATGGGCGTCGTCCTGCACAAAGCCGCGCACCCGCATCAACCCGTGCATCGACCCCGAAGATTCATACCGGTGGCAGGACCCGAATTCGGCCAGACGCAATGGCAGGTCGCGGTAGCTTTTCAGGCCCTGATTGAAGATCTGCACATGGCAGGGGCAGTTCATCGGCTTAAGCGCATTGATCCGCTTGGCCTTTTCGCCCTCTTCGTCCACCTCGACGATGAACATGTTCTCGCGGTAGGCCTCCCAATGGCCGGATTTCTCCCACAGCACCCGGTCCACCACCTGCGGCGTCTTGATTTCCTTGTAGCCCGCCGCCTTTTGACGGCCGCGCATGTAATCTTCCAGCTGGCGGTAGATGGTCCAGCCGTTGGGGTGCCAGAACACCATGCCCGGCGCTTCGTCCTGAATGTGGAACAGATTCATCTCGCGGCCCAGCTTGCGGTGGTCGCGCTTGGCGGCCTCTTCCAGCATGGTCAAATGGGCCTTCAGATCGTCACGGTTCTTGAACGCCAAGCCGTAGATGCGCTGCAACATGGGCCGCGAGGCATCACCCAGCCAATAAGCGCCCGCAACATGGGTCAGCTTGAAGGCATCGGCGGGCACTTGGCCGGTGTGCTGCAAATGCGGACCCCGGCAAAAATCCTGCCAGTTGCCGTGCCAATACATCCGCAGGTCTTCGCCCTCGGGGATACGGTTGATCAGTTCGACTTTGAACGGCTCGTTGCGTGCGGTGTAAAACGCAATCGCGCGGGCGCGGTCCCAGGTTTCAGTTTTCACCGGGTCGCGGGCGTTGATGATCTGCTTCATCTTCGCTTCGATCGCGCCAAGGTCTTCGGGCGTGAAGGGTTCCGCGCGGTCGAAGTCATAGAACCAACCGTAATCGCGCACCGGGCCGATGGTGACTTTCACGTCGGGCCAGATTTCCTGCACGGCGCGGGCCATGATATGAGCGCAATCGTGGCGGATCAGTTCCAGCGCCTGCGCATCATCGGCGAGGGTGTGAATGGCAATCGCGGCATCGGCGTGGATCGGCCATTGCAGATCGTAATGCGCGCCGTCGACCGAGGCTGAGATGGCCTTCTTGGCCAGACCCGGCGCGATCGACATGGCCACTTCGGCCGCCGTCACGCCTGCCGCATAGTCGCGCCTGTTGCCATCTGGGAAGGTGAGGGAAATCTGGGACATATCGTCCTCCTCGTCGTTTTGGCGCCTACGAAACGCCCGGTTGCGGGTTATGTCTGCCGCTTTTGCCGCTGGCCAATGGCCATGTCAACCGCGCCGCGCTATAGTTTGAAAAAACGAGGCAGCCATGAGTCACCCGGACAACATCATCACCCCGCAGGGGCGCAAGATTGCCTACATGTATACGCCGGGGCAGGGGCCTTGCGTGGTCTTTCTGGGCGGCTTCAAGTCGGACATGGCGGGCACCAAGGCGATTTTCCTGCAAGACTGGGCCGAGGCGCAGGGCCGCGCGTTCTTGCGGCTGGATTATTCGGGCCATGGCGTGTCTGGCGGCGACTTTCTGGATGGCGCGATTGGCGATTGGTTTGAAGACGCGCACGCGGTGATTGATGCGGTGGTTGACGGCCCGGTGGTTCTGGTCGGATCATCCATGGGTGGGTGGATCGCGCTGCTGTTGGCACGGGCGATGCCAGACCGGATTGCGGGGCTTGTCGGCATCGCGGCGGCCCCCGATTTCACCGAAGAGATGATGCAGGTGGACTTCAGTGATGAACAGCGTCTGGCGTTGATGACAGCCGGGCAGGTGGAACTGCCGTCCGATTATTCCGATGTGCCTTACATCATCACCCGCCGCCTGATTGTCGAAGGGCGCAGCCGACTTGTGCTGCGCAGCCCGTTGGATTTGCCCTTCCCGGTACGGCTGTTGCAGGGTACATACGACACCGATGTGCCAGTTTCGGTGGCGCTGCGGTTGCTGGATCATGCGACCGGGCCGGATATTCAGCTGACGGTGGTCAAGGGCGCTGACCATCGGTTTTCGACCGAGGCCTGTCTTGCGATGATTGCCGCGGCGATTTTGGCCGTGCTGGGACAGACTTGATGCGGGAACCCTTGGTGCTGATCCCGGGCCTGATGGCCGACGCCCGGCTGTTCCTGCCGCAACTGGTGCAGCTGGGCGCGGGTCGGGCGATGCAGATGGCGCTGCCGACGGTGGGCGAGACGGTCGAGCAGATGTCAGAGGCAATCCTGCCCGGCCTGCCCGAAAAGTTTGCACTGCTCGGGCACGGGCTTGGCGGCGATGTGGCCCTGGACATCATTCGTCGCATTCCTGACCGTGTGACACGGGTGGTGCTGATGGCCACCGATCCCCTGGCCGAGGCCCCGCAGGCGGCAGCGGCGCGGGAATCGCGGATTGTTGCCTCCCGCGTGGGGCGGTTGGCCGAGGCGATGGCCGAGGAAATCCCGGCCAGCGCCTTGGCCGATACCGAATGGCGGCCTGACATTCTGGCGCTGATCCGCGATATGGCACTGACCTTGGGCGAGGGCGTGTTCCTGCGCCAATCGCGCGCGCTGCAACGCCGCCCGGATCAGCAGAAAACCATGCGCCGGGTGAAACTGCCGGCCTTGGTGATCGCGGGCGACGTGGACACTCTGGTGCCGATGCGGCGTCAGGAATTCACCGCCAATCTGATGCCCTTCGGCAAGCTGCATGTGGTGGCTGACGCCGGGCATTACACTCCGTTGGAACAGCCCGAAGCGGTGAGCGCGGTGCTGGAGGCGTTTCTGAACGGCCCGGTGATGCTGCGCTGACCCGGGGGGCACCAAATACTCAAGGCCGGAACCCTGCGATTCCGGCCTTGAGTATTTGGAAAACAGCAACGTCAGCGGTTACTGAGCCGCAGTCACAGCTTTGATCGGCACCACTTTGGGCGTACCCGAATTGGCGTCGATGAAGTTCAGAACCAACGGACGGATGTTCAAGCGCCAGCTTTTGCCCGCGAAGATGCCATAATGGCCCGCGCCCGGCTCCAGGTGGCTGGCCTTCTTGCTGTCGGGCAGTCCTGTCAGCAGGGCAAGCGCCGCGACGCATTGACCGGGAGCCGAGATATCATCTTCAGACCCCTCAACGGTTTTCACCGCCACTTGGGTGATCGCGCCGATGTCCACTTTCTTGCCCGCCACCACGAATTCATTGCGGGCGATTTCGCGGTTTTTGAAGATACGCTCAACCGTGGAGAGGTAGAATTCGGCCGTCATGTCCATGACCGCCAGATATTCGTCATAAAA
>JBIHZO010000256.1:0-5421 GCA_044231405.1 Cypionkella sp.
TTGGGGCACGACAGCTTGGGGAGCGACGGCTTGGGGGGCGACGGTTTGGGCCACATCGGGCAGTTCTGCGACAGCGATGGGCATCGCAGCCTCGGATTGCGCAGGCCCGGCTTGCAGCGCGCCACGCTGTTCGCGCACCACCCGCTCCAGCACCGCAATCCGCGCCTTCAGACCCGACTGGCCGACAAACAGCAGGATGATGGAGGCCGGGATCGCCAAAATCACCAAGCCGATCAGTACGATAATGCCGTCCATGATAATGCCCCAATGCAATGTGCATGCCGATCATAAAGCTTGGCGCCCAACCTGCACAGTGGGGAAATACTGCCTGAAAAGGGGCTTGCGAGGTGCGGGGGCCTGCGGTCAAATGCGCGGATGAAACAGGTTTCCGTTGGCATTGTCGGTGCGGGCATGGGCGGCTTGGCGGCGGCCGCCCTGCTGGCACAAGCGGGGCACTCCGTCACCATCGCCGAACGTTTTGCTCAGGCCCGCCCTGTCGGGTCGGGGCTGGTGCTGCAACCCGTGGGGCTGGCGGTGCTGGACGCCCTTGGTGCAGGTCAGGCCGCGCGCGCCTGTGCCGCACCGATATCGCGGATGCTGGGCCATGCGGGTGGCCGCGCTGTGCTGGACGTCGCCTATGCGCCGCGGGCACCGGGATTGGCCATGCACCGGGCCGCGCTTTTTGCGGTGCTGTGGCAGGCCGCAACGGATGCGGGCGCGCAGATTTCCACCGGCGCCAGTGTGACGGCCGCCGCACAGGATGGCGCAAAACGCTGGCTGCTGCGCGACGGGGCTGACGCGTTGGGGCCGTTTGATCTGGTGATCGATGCTTCGGGCGCGGGGTCGGTGGTGTCCCCCCTGAAGGCACGCGCGCTGCCCTTCGGCGCGATCTGGGGGCATGTGCCTTGGCCTTCGCAAACCGACTTTTCGCAAACCCGGTTGATTCAGCGGTATCACGGGGCGCACCGGATGGCCGGGGTGCTGCCAATCGGGCGGCTGCCGGATGATCCCACCCCGCTTGCGGCGGTGTTCTGGTCAATGCCACGGGCAGAACTGGAGGGCTGGCCCACCCGTGATTTGACTGAATGGAAAGCCGAAGTGGCCGCATTCTGGCCCGAAATGGCGGTGTTTTCCGATCAGATCACCACGATGACCCCTGCCCGCTATAGCCACGGGACCCTGCGCCGTCCCTATCTGCCGGGGCTGGCTTTTATCGGCGATGCCGCCCACCGCGCCAGCCCGCAACTGGGCCAAGGCGCAAACATGGCGCTGCTGGATGCCATGGCTTTGGCGCTGGCGCTGCGCGAGGGGTTGGACGGTGCGCTGCCACGTTATGCGCAGATGCGACGCTGGCATCTGCGCGCCTATCAGATCATGAGCGCGGCATTCACCCCGATGTATCAATCAGATAGCCGCATCCTGCCATGGCTGCGCGACCATCTTCTGGCCCCCTTGGGCCAATTGCGGCCGGTCCGTGCCGTGCTATCGCGGCTGGTGTCGGGCACTCTGATACCGCCGCTTGCATCACAGGTCTGGCCCGGTCAGGATGCGGGCCAAACCCCCACGGCGGAGTAACCCCATGCGCGCACCATCGATCAATGTCCTCGGCGAGCCGCTGGAAACCTGCGGCAGCCAGCCCGTCACCGGTTTCTTCCGCAACGGTTGTTGCGATACCGGGCCGATGGATCAGGGCATGCACACCGTCTGCGCCATCATGACCGCAGAGTTTCTGGCGATGTCGAAATACCTGGGCAATGACCTGTCCACCCCGCGCCCCGAATATGGCTTTGCCGGGCTGAACCCCGGCGATCGGTGGTGCCTGTGCGCCGCGCGCTTCCTGCAGGCCCACACTGAGGGGGCAGCTCCTCGGGCGGTGTTGGCCGCCACCCATATCCGCACGCTGGACGTGGTGCCGCTGTCGGTTCTGCGGCTTTATGCCACCGACTTGGCGACCGACTGAGGCTCGGGCGTCAGCCGCAGCCCCCCGGTTTCATCGCGCATCAGGTCGTCGATGAACAAAGACAGCAGTTGTGACCGCCCCGACACCCCGGCCTTGCGGTAAATCGCGTTGGTCTGCGCTTTGACCGTGCCTTCGGAAGTGGCACGCAGAACCGCGATGTCAGGCGTGGACAGCCCCTTGATTGCAAACAGCGCCACGTCCTTTTCGGCCGGGGTCAGGCCCCATTCGGTGAAACGTTCAACCAGCAGGTCCATGAAGGCCCCCGACGCGCGGCGCAGGCGTTCTTCGGCAACATTGCGTTCTTTGAACGCCCGCCGCAGCGAAATGGCCCCCAGAACCAAACCAATCACCAGACCGAAGGCGGCCGCAATTTCAAGATATTCGCGATACTCCCATGACAACGGAGTCGTGGTGAAACCAAAGAAGGACGACAATATATCGGAAACAAAAAACACGGCGCACAGCGCCTGAACAATGAAAATGGCAAGCACTGGAAGGGCGCTTCTCACATCGGCACCGCAGGGCCCTGAGGATCGCGCAAACACATCTCAGTCATCATCGCCCTCGTCATCGTCGGTGTCATCGTCACCTCCGCCTTTGTCTTTGTCGTCGCCGTCACTGTCGTCGTCGTCACTGTCGTCGCTGTTGTCGTCGTCGCTGTTGTCACCATTTGTGCTCGATCTGGCAATCTGGGTGGAGCCCACGTCGCCATCCGGACCGATCCAAAGATCACGCAACACTTCGCCCGTTCGTGGATTGAGGATGATTTCGCGTCGCCCGCCCTTGAAGGCCGCACTGATCTTGACCCGGCCCAGCAGCGTGGTTTCCACCACAATCTTCTTGTAACCCTGCGCCCGCAATTGCGCGATCATGGCCTCTTGGTAAGACGCAGCAACCGCCACACTGGCGCTGATCGCCCCCATGCAGAATACAGTCATAAAGTGGCGTCGGTTCATCTTGTCACCCGTATGGAACGGCCAGGTTCCTGGCAGTATCGGCGATGCCAAGCGCCCCGGCAAGACCGGGGCGCGCAGCAACTCAGTTTCGGTCGGATCGTGGCTTAGTCGTCGTTGTCGTCATCGCTGCCGTTGTCGTCGTCGCTGTCGTCATCGCTGCCGTTGTCGTCGTCGCTGTCGTCATCGCTGCCGTTGTCGTCGTCGCTGTCGTCATTGCTGTCGTCGTCATTGTCATCATTGCTGTCATCATCGTTTTCATCGTCGTTGATGCCATCGTCGTCATTGCCGTCACTGTCAAAATCGCGGCCGACCTGACGAACGAAGACACCTTTGCGCGAGCCCTCCGTGGCCGAGACATTGCTGGATTCTTTCTTGATCACTGCGCCGGAGGCTTTGTCGTAAATGACTTCAACCTTGACGCCATCCTTGATGGCTTCAACCTTGATCTGGGTGGGGCCTTCTTTGACTTGAATGTAGGTGTAGGCTTCGGCCTGGTACGAGGTCACGATGTCGTTGCTGGTGATGGCGGCAAAAGCCATCGTGCTGGACAAAGCCATGGCGGCGGTGAACATCATCAGTTTGGTCTTCAGTTTCATGGTCGTAACCCCTTCGTTTGTGTGGCGGTAAGTCTGGGCACCGCGGTTGATCTGCGTTGTTTCGGTTGCCGCTTCCGGCGACGAGACAAGGAATGTGACCAATCCAAAGAAAACGAAATTGACCTGAGGTTTAACACAGGGGGTTTATGCCCCCAGTTTGGGCGCATAAACCAGAGTTTATGCGATTTCAGGGGGAAATGGCGGCTCTATGGCCCATCGGCCATGCCCTGAACTTTGAAGGCAGGTGTTGCTTTGCAGGGGCGGTCACGGCCCTCTCGGCGCAAAGTTTAGGCCCGGCATGTGGTTGAAGTCGCCTTACGCCCGCAGCCTTGCCTTGCTCGGGCTTGAATTCTCGGATGATTCGCGTGGCTGAGCCGCGCGTCCGCCCATCATGTCGTCGATGAAAAGCGACAACAGCTGCGGTCGCCCTGTCACCCCGGCCTTGCGATAGATCGCCGCCGTCTGGGCTTTGACGGTGCCTTCGCTGGTTGCGCGCAGTTGCGCGATTTCCTGCACGTTCATCCCTTTGATGGCAAACAGGGCGACATCCCTCTCGGCAGCGGTCAGTTCCCATTCCTCGAACCGTGCGGTCAGCATGTCCAGAAAGGCGCTGGAAGCGCGGCTCAATCGGGCCTCGGCATGGCGCAGATCATGAAAGGAACGCCAGACCAGCATTCCCCCGAACACCCCACCCAACAACAGACCCAACGCCGCGCCCATTTCCATCAGCTCACGCGTGGTCCAGGCCAGCGGCACGGGATAAAAGCCAAAGATCGACAGCACGATGTCCAGAACAAACACACCGGCGCAGGCGACCTGAACCAACAAAAGCAACAAGAACGCGCGGGCGCGGGTCATCAGCAGCGCCGATCCGCTGGCAAGTACTGCGCGATGATCACAGGGTGCGGGCTTCTTCTATTGAACAGGATTTATGGGTGCTGACAGCCGCGCCTTGGCCGCGTCAAGTTCGGGTGAAACAGTCTCACCGGACGACACGGACGGAGGTGTGCCCCCCATTGCAGGCGCGCCTGAACTGACGGCCATGCGGTCAGACCCCCGCTGATCCGGCGCGTTCAGAGTTGCCAGAAGCACGGTGTAGTCGCGCAGTATTTCACCAGTGACGGGATTGAACACCACCTCGCGCTGCACTTCGCTGTTGCGCGCCAGCACCCACATGCGGCCCAGCCAAGTGCGGTCCATCTGCACCACGGCAAAGCCCTGGGCCTTCAGGTTGGCAATGACCATGTCGGAAATGGCATCCGCCAATGCCGGAAGAACGGTCCCGAGGGACAGTGCCAAAACCAAAAGCAGCCTTTTCAACATCACACCACCCGCGCCTTGGGCATCAGGCTTCCGCCTGCAGACCCAAACGCCCCCTCGTCCGTTTGCTTATACGAAAAAGCCAGACGACACCAACCGGGGACTTGGTTGGTGTCGCCCATCTTGCAGGCCCGACAGCTGGATTATTGGGCTTTCGCGCCGCAAAGCCAGTCAAGCCCCGGACCTGCGATTTCGCACAGGTTCGGAACAGCGGTCGGGTCGTGTGCGACCGATGCGTGGCCAGCGGCATGCGTTGTCAGCACCACGTTGCGCCGCACCATTTCGGGATCGTCGGCTGGACCTCCGGTCATGTAGTAAACCGAAATCTCCTCACCATTTTCGTCAACCCCCGAATCGACGTCGAAAACCGGCACAAGTTCGCCGCCGTCTTCGCCCGTCAAATCCACATCCGGCCCTTCGGTGTCATCGTATTCGGGTTCTTCAACCATCACCTCGGGACCGAGATACAGCTCACATGAGATGACCTCTGGCTCGGACACCGCCGTTTCAGCAGCGGTGCCCGCGGGGGTCTCATCGTCGGCCAAAGCCATTGACGCTGATAGGACCATCGCAAGCACCGAAACACTTG
>JBIHZO010000257.1:0-5417 GCA_044231405.1 Cypionkella sp.
CTGCGCACTGTGGAAATCGGCGGCGGGCCAATGGCCGCGGCGCGCGCTGCGGCGGACCTGTTGGCACGCGCGTTTGCGCTGCCGGGTGAGGTATGACGCTGATCGACTGGCCGGGTCTGATGCGGGCTGGCCTGAGCCAGTTGCAACTGCCTCCCGATGTGTTCTGGCACCTTTCGCCGATAGAATTGCGGATCATGCTGGGGGCAGAGGCAACAACGCCCCCCCTGACGCGGGCGCGGCTGGATCAGCTGGCGGCGGCGTTTCCTGACAGGGTGAAGGGTGTGGATGATGGCGGACATAGCTGAGTTACAGGACCAGATTGCGGCGTTGGAAACAACGTTGGGTGGCACAATGGGGATGGTTTCGGCCTTTGAGGGTGAGCTGTCGCGGATGCGCGACAGTCTGGTCTTCACCGGGCGCGAAGTTGGGGTGCTGTCGAACGGCATCGGCGGCGGTTTACGGCGGGCGTTCGATGGCCTGATGTTTGACGGGTTGAAGCTGTCTGATGCGCTGAAAATGGTCGCAAAGTCGATGATCGACACTGTTTACGGCATCGCAATGAAGCCGATTCAGAACGCGCTTGGGGGCGCTGTCGCCAGCGGGTTGCAGGGGCTTTTGGGCGGGCTGATGCCGTTTGAGAAGGGCGGCTCGTTTTCCCAAGGCCGGGTGATGCCCTTCGCCAAGGGCGGTGTCGTGACACAGCCGACCGGGTTTGCCATGCGGGGCGGGCGCGGGTTGATGGGCGAGGCAGGGCCAGAGGCGATCATGCCGTTGGCGCGCGGGGCCGATGGGCGGCTGGGCGTGCAGGCAGCGAGCGGAGGGCGCGCGGTGACAGTGGTAATGAACATCACAACGCCCGATGTGCAGGGCTTCCAACGCAGCCAGACCCAGATTGCGGCGCAGGCGCAGCGGTTGCTGGCGCGCGGCCAACGGAACCGGTGAGGTAGAGCCATGGCATTTCACGAAATCAGATTCCCGACCAATGTCAGTTTTGGTTCTTTGGGTGGGCCAGAGCGGCTGACGGAAATTGTGACGCTGGCCAATGGCTTTGAAGAGCGCAACACGCCATGGGAGCATTCGCGTCGTCGTTATGATGCGGGTTTTGGCTTGCGGTCTTTGGACGACCTGGAGGTGCTGCTGGCATTCTTTGAGGCGCGCCGCGGGCAGTTGCATGCGTTTCGCTGGAAGGACTGGTCGGATTACAAATCTTGCCGTCCGTCTCAGGATATTTCGCCGCTGGATCAGCGTATTGGCGTGGGTGACGGGGTGAAGACGGCGTTTCAGCTTTCGCGGCTTTATGCCTCGGGTGAGGCGTCTTATCAGCGGCCCATCCTGAAGCCGGTGGCCGGAATGGTGCGGGCGGCAGTGGGATATGATCCCAAAGTTGAGGGAGATGAGTTTTCGGTCGATGTGACCTCTGGCAAGATTACCTTTGCTGTGGCGCCAGACATTGGCGCGATCGTGTCGGCAGGATTCGAGTTTGATGTGCCCGCACGGTTTGACACCGATCGCATCCAGACCTCAGTCGCGTCGTTTCGCGCGGGCGATGTGCCGAACGTGCCGATTGTCGAGGTGCGGCTATGAGCGCGCGTGATGACCTTTTGACTCATCTGGGGCAAGGCGTGACCACCACTTGTCGCAGTTGGTCGGTGAGGCGCAAGGACGGGGAGGTTTTTGGGTTCACCGATCATGACCGCGACCTGAAGTTTGATGGGCAGACGTTCAAGGCCTGCACTGGGATGACGGCACGCGCCTTGCAGCAAACAACTGGACTCTCGGTGGACAATTCAGAGGCGGTGGGGGCGCTGTCAGATGCGGCGGTCGAAGAAGCCGATCTGATGGCGGGGCGCTTTGATGGGGCCGAAGTGCGCAGTTGGCTGGTGAACTGGGCCGAGCCTTCGCAACGTATCGAACAGTTTCGCGGCAACTTTGGCGAGGTGACCCGTTCTGCGGGGGCATTCAAAGCGGAACTGCGGGGGATGACAGACCGGCTGAACCAACCGCAAGGCCGGGTATTTCAGCGCGGTTGCGCTGCAGTGTTGGGAGATGCGCGGTGCGGCGTCGATTTGGGTTTGCCGGGCCATCGGGTGACCATTGCAGTGGCCGAATTTGACCCGATGGGGCGAATGGTCTTTGCCGGGCTGCAAGATTTCGCTCCGCAGTGGTTCGAACGGGGGCGGATTTCGGTGATGAGCGGGGACGCTGCGGGGCTGGTTGGGATGATCAAATCGGACCGCTTCTACGGCGTGAAACGCATTGTTGATCTATGGCACGCGTTTGCCGCGCCTGTTCATGTGGGCGATCAGGTGCAACTGGAGGTTGGCTGCAATCGCTCTGCCGCGATGTGCAAAGGCAAGTTCACCAACTTTCTGAACTTTCAGGGCTTTCCGCATATTCCGGGCGAGGATTGGCTTGCGTCTTATCCGGTTTCAACCCGACCGAATGACGGAGGGAGCCTTGGCAGATGATGACAGGTCAGGTTTGCGAACACTGGGCCGTTGATATGGCACGCGGCTGGATCGGTACACCGTACTTGCATCAGTGCAGCACGCGTGGGGCAGGGACGGATTGCCTTGGCTTACTGCGCGGGGTGTGGCGTGAGCGGTTCGGGGCAGAGCCTGAAAAGGTACCCGCATATTCTGCCGACTGGTCGGAACCCTCTGGGCGCGAAGTTCTATTGGCAGCAGCTTTACGTTGGTTGAACACGAAGGATCTGACGGCAGAGGCTGAGGGTGACGTTTTACTGTTCCGCATGCGCGCCGGCGCGGTTGCCAAACATCTGGGCATTGCAGGGCAGGTTGGCGCGCAAGCCTCGTTCATCCATGCCTACACAGGTCATGGCGTGGTGGAAACCGCCCTAACCGATCCGTGGCGACGCAAGATCGTCGCACGTTTCAGCTTTCCATAAAGGAGCCCTTGATATGGCCACCATCCTGTTATCCGCCGCTGGCGCCGCAATCGGGTCCGGGTTTGGCGGTACCGTTCTGGGTTTGTCCGGGGCGATGATCGGCCGCGCCGTCGGTGCCACCTTGGGCCGCAGCATAGATCAGCGTGTTTTGGGCGGAGGCTCCGACGCGGTCGATATTGGCCGGGTGGAGCGGTTTCGCCTGATGGGGGCCAGTGAAGGCGCGGCAGTGCCACGCCTTTGGGGCCGAGTGCGGGTATCAGGGCAAGTGATATGGGCGACGCGGTTTCAGGAAAATGTCGCGCAGTCTGGAGGGGGTAAAGGTGCGCCACGCGCCAGCACCAGCGCATATTTTTATACGGTCAGCCTTGCGATCGCACTGTGTGAGGGGGGGATCACCCGAGTGGGCCGGGTTTGGGCTGATGGCAATGAAATTCAGCCCGACAGCCTGAACTTGCGGGTGTATCGGGGCGGTGCAGATCAATTGCCCGATCCGAAGATCCAGGCTGTCGAAGGTGCTGGCAACGCAACTGCATACCGCGGCATCGCCTATTGCGTGATCGAAGATCTTGATTTGTCCCCGTTTGGCAACCGGGTCCCGCAGTTCTCTTTTGAAGTGATCCGTCCTGCGCAAGGTATGGCCGCGTCTGGGCATCCTGATCTGTCCAAGATCATCCCGGGCGTTTGTCTGATTCCGGGGACGGGCGAGTATGGGCTGGCAACCACTCCCGTGCATTACGCTATGGGGCCCGGGATCAACCGGTCGGCAAATGTCAATTCAGCGTCTGGCAAGACGGATTTTGTCACGTCACTGGAGCAGTTGTCCGATGAGTTGCCTGGGACAAAAGGCGTTTCGTTGGTGGTATCTTGGTTTGGCAATGACCTGCGCTGTGGTCACTGCGATATCCGGCCAATGGTCGAACAAGCGGTGAATGAAGGCGTCGGCATGCCTTGGCGCGTATCGGGCCTGACACGGGCGGCTGCTGCTGTGATGCCGCAGCTCGACGGTCGGTCGATCTATGGGGGGGCGCCAACTGATCAATCGGTCATAGAAGCGATCCGTGCCGTGAAGTTGGCTGGTAAAGAGGTTACGTTTTACCCCTTCGTTCTGATGACGCAGCTGGCAACCAACACCCTGACGGACCCTTGGACGGGAATGATTGGACAGCCCATGCTGCCATGGCGAGGGCGGATCACATTGGACGCAGCCCCCGGTCAACCTGGCAGCAATGACCAGACTGCAGCGGCGGCGGCCGAAGTGGCTGATTTCTTTGGGGACGCGTTGGCCGCACATTTCACCCGCTCAAGCGAAGTGGTCAGCTATAGCGGCCCAGTGCAATGGCGCTATCGCCGATTCATTCTGCATTATGCGCATCTTTGCGCAGCCGCTGGCGGCGTGGACGCCTTTTGCATCGGGTCTGAAATGCGGGCCTTGACCCAGATTCGCGGCGCGAGCGACAGCTTTCCGGCAGTCGCCGCTTTGCGCCAACTGGCCGCCGACGTGCGTGCCATTCTGGGGCCAGCGACCAAGATTTCCTATGCCGCCGACTGGTCGGAGTACTTTGGCCATCACACAGATGGAAACGTCTATTTTCACCTTGATCCGCTTTGGGCTGATCCAAACATCGACTTCATCGGCATCGACAATTACATGCCTGTCGCGGATTGGCGCGAAGGGACGGATCACGCCGATGCCGCCTTTGAAACCATTCACAACGCCGCTTACCTGCAAGCCAACATCGCTGGGGGCGAGGGGTACGATTGGTACTACGATAGTCCCGAGGGTGAAGCAGCGCAGAGGCGCCTGCCGATCACGGATGTGGACCATGACGAGGCTTGGATCTACCGCTACAAAGATCTGAAAAACTGGTGGGAGCATTACCACTACGACCGAACTGCAGGCTTGCGCGCAGCAAGTCCCAGCGCTTGGGTGCCGGGTTCAAAGCCATTTCGCTTTACCGAGTTTGGCTGTGCCGCCGTCGACAAGGGCGCGAACCAGCCCAACCGCTTCCTCGACCCCAAGTCGTCAGAATCCGCGCTGCCGAAATATTCGGATGGTCGCCGTGATGACCTGATGCAACTGGCCTATTTTCAAGCCATGGCGGCGCATTGGATGAACTCGGCCAACAATCCGACCTCCGCCATTTACGACGGGCCGATGCTTGAATTTGCGCACAGCCACGCTTGGGCTTGGGATGCGCGGCCCTATCCGGACTTTCCTCGTCACCTTGATTTATGGAGCGATGGTGGAAATTATGAAACCGGACATTGGCTGAATGGGCGCAGTTCAGGCCAGCATCTGGCGGCGGTGATTGCCGAGATCTGCGAAGGTTCGGGATTGGCCGATGCGGATGTCAGGCAGGCCCACGGCCTGATGCGTGGCTACAGCATCAGTGACGTGACGACCGCGCGGGCCATTTTACAGCCGCTGTTGCTGGCTTATCCGACCGAAGTCGTGGAACGTGAGGGCAAGGTTCAGTTTCGCCAGCGCAACGGAACCAGGGCACAGCTG
>JBIHZO010000258.1:0-5414 GCA_044231405.1 Cypionkella sp.
ATCGCCGCGCGGATGCTGACTGATGGCCGGGCCGATGCCCACATCGGAAAACATCGCCAGACCCACCAGCACAACCGACACCAGCGCCATCACCCCGAACGCCTCGGGGAACAACAGCCGCGTCAACACAAGGTTGGTCGCCAGCCGCACCACCTGCATGAAAGCATACGACCCAGCCGTAAATGCCGATCCCCGCATCGCCCGCGCGAATAACCCCAATGTGGGCGGCTCTGGGTTGGCTTGTGGCATAAACGGCCCCTTCTGGCTGCGCGGACCCTAGGCGCAAGGCGCGCAGCCCGTCAATCGCCCGCGCGCCGCCCCGCTTATGGCTTACTCTTGCCCCATCCTTTGGCTAAAAGCATACATCTTTGCAGGGTGATCTTGTGAAAATCGGTTATCTCGTCAACACCTACCCGCGTGCGTCGCACAGCTTCATCCGGCGCGAAATCCACGCGTTGGAGCGGGCGGCTGTGTCTGTGCATCGCTTTGCGATGCGGTCCGACCGCGCCGCGCTGGTCGATCCCGCCGATCTGGCGGAGGACGACCTGACAGAACACGTCCTGAACACCGGGCTGCACCGCTTGGCTCCCACCGCCCTGAAATGGCTGGCCCAACACCCGGCACAAACCCTGACGGCCCTGCGTCTCGCCCTCACCTGCGGCCAACGCGGCGCTGGCGGCAGCCCCGGCACCGGAGGCCGCGCGCGCCACATGATCTATCTGATCGAGGCCGCGTACATCGCCGCCCGCAGCCGCACACTGGGCCTGACCCACATCCACGCCCATTTCGGCACCAATTCCACCACCGTCGCCATGCTGGCCCATGCTTTGGGCGGCCCGACCTACAGCTTCACCACCCATGGCCCCGAGGAATTTGACGCCCCCCATGCGCTGGCGCTGGACCTGAAACTGCAGAACGCCACCTTTGCCGTGGCGATCAGCAGCTTTGGCCGCAGCCAGCTCTGCCGCTGGACCCCACCCGCAAACTGGCCCAAAATCCACGTTGTCCACTGCGGCATCGAACCCGCCCTGTTCGCGGCATCCCCCCTGCCCCCCTCCCCGGATCTGGTCGCCATCGGCCGCCTTTCGGGCCAAAAAGGCTTTGCCCTGCTGGTCGAGGCCGTGGCAATCGCCACCAGAACCCTGCCCGATCTGCACCTGACCCTCGTCGGTGACGGCGATTTGCGCCCACAGATCGCAGCCGCCATCGCAAGGCACGGTCTGACCCAAAACATCACCCTGACCGGCTGGCAATCCGAACAAGGCGTCCGCACCGCCCTGAACAACGCCACCGCGCTGATCCTGCCCTCTTTCGCCGAAGGTCTGCCCGTCGTGATCATGGAGGCGATGGCCGCCGCCCGTCCGATCATCGCCACCTCGATCGCGGGCATCCCCGAACTGGTGACAGCCGATTGCGGCTGGCTGGTGCCAGCAGGTGATGCACAAGCCCTTGCAACGGCAATAGAAACTCTGGCCGCCACACCACAAGACACTCTGACGCAGATGGGCCAAACCGCCTGCGCCCGCGTGCGGCACCGCCACAACATCGACACCGAGGTCGCCAAACTGCGCGCCCTTTTTGCCCAACTCCCGAGGTCATGATGGATTTCGCCGTCGCTTGTGCCAGCAACAATGATGCCATCCTGAACGCGAACCTCGCGCGCTCCCCCATGGTCCAATCCGGCACGCCGCTGCATCTGGAACGCAACGCACCCAGCGCAGCCATCGCCTACAACCGCGCGCTGGACGCCACCACCGCGCCGATCGTGGTCTTTGCCCATCACGACGTCTACCTGCCCAAAGGCTGGGACACCGCGCTCAAGGCCCGGCTGGCCGAGGTTCAGGCCGCCGATCCCAACTGGGCGCTGTTCGGGGCCTTTGGCGTCGGGCTGGACCACAGCCACATCGGCCCGGTCTGGTCCTCCTCCATCGGCCAGATCGTCGGTCGGGTGCCGATGCAGCCGACCCGCGTGCAATCCTACGACGAGTTGCTGATCGTGCTGCGCCGCGATTCAGGCATCCGCTTTGATGACGCGGCGCCCGGCTGGCACATGTACGGCACCGACATCGTGCAGACCGCCCGTGCGCGCGGCTTGCACGCCTATGCCGGTGCCCTGCCCACCATTCACAACGACCGCTACCACGAGGCGTTGAAGGGCGATTTCGTCGAATGCTATCAGTTCATGCGCCGCAAATGGCGGGCTTGTCTGCCGCTGCGCACCCCGATCATCAAGATCAGCCGATCCGGCCTGCACCTTTACCGCAACCGCTGGCGTGACATGACCTCGGCCGATTTCCGCGCCAATATGGCCGTGGGCGTCGATCACACGCCGGAACGTCTGGCCGCATTGTGCGGCTGGTCTGACCTGACCGTCTGATCCTTTGCCCGACAATCAAGGCAGCGGCAGGACGTGACCGAATCCGCCCTCAAACCATCCCGCGCACCGCCGCCGAGACCGCCGCCGCCAGCACCCCATGCGCCACCTCGTCGAAATGTACCCCGTCCAACGGACTGACCGCGATCACCCGCCCCGCATCCAGAAACCCGCAGCCCCGTGCCGCGGCCAGCGCCGCGTACAAGGGCGGCAATGCCTGCGACCGCACCGCGCCACCGTAGAACTCGGCCTTGATCGGCCCCACCTCCACCACCGGCGGCGGGCAGATCAGCAGCACCTGAAACCCACCGTGTCGGGTCTGCATGTCCACCCCTTGGGCAATGTCCAAAAGCGATGCGATGCCGCCTGTCACCCCCTCGGGCGTCGCACAAAACCGCGCCTTGACGTCATTCGTGCCCAGCATGATCACCAGCAGATCAATCGGCCCGTGGCTTTCCAGCGCCATCCGCAGCCCCGCCTGCCCGTTCATGTGTGGCCCCATGATCGGATCGTTGAACTGCGCCGTGCGCCCCGGCAAACCCTCTTCGACCAGATCCCAGCCCAGATCCCGTGCCATCAGCACAGGCCAGCGCACATCTGCCCCAAACCGTGCATAAATGCTGCGGTCGATGATCGGCGGCGTGCCGTGGGTGTTGCTGTCGCCAAAGGTCAGAACTGTGGGCATCGGTGCCTCCTGTGATGCATCCCGAAACCTGACCCGCCGCTGTCCCCTTGTAAACCCTTTGATACCCCCTTCACCTTCGCCACGCCCGCGCCCATATAGATGCAAAGCCATTGCCTGATGAGGTCCCCATGTTCGGCATCACCGACAAACCTGCCACGCCTGCCGCCGCTATCCCTGCCGATCTGATCAAGGACGGCACAGAGGCCAGCTTTATGGCCGATGTGATCGAACCGTCGCAGACCACTCCGGTGATCGTCGACTTCTGGGCGCCGTGGTGCGGCCCCTGCAAAACCCTCGGCCCCGCTCTGGAGGCCGCCGTCACCGCCGCCAAAGGCCGGGTCCGCATGGTCAAGATCAACGTCGACCAGAATCAGGCGCTGGCCGCCCAGTTGCGCATTCAGTCCATTCCAACCGTTTACGCCTTTTTCAAGGGCCAGCCGGTCGATGGCTTCCAAGGTGCTGTCGCCCCATCGGAAATCAAACGCTTTGTCGATCACATGGCAGGCCTTGGCCCAGAGCCTGACAACGGCTTGGCCGACGCGATCGAGGCCGCCGAAACCATGCTGACCGACGGTGAGTTCACCGACGCCGTGGAAACCTTCACCGCCATTCTGGAAGAGGAACCGGAAAACGCCCAAGCCTATGCCGGCCTGATCCGCGCGCATCTGGGTCTGGGCGATCTGGATTTGGCCGAAACCCTGATCACCACGGCACCGGGTGCCTTGGCGAAGGCGAAGGAAGTTGACAGCACCCGCGCCATGCTGGATTTGGCCCGTCAGGCCGCCAGTGCCGGGCCAGAGGCGGACCTCGCCGCCGCCGTCGCCAAAGACCCGAAAAACCCGCAACTGCTGTTCGACCTGGCCACGGCGCAATACGCCAATGGCAAGGTGGATGAGGCGGTGAACACCCTGCTCGACCTCTTCAAGCTGGACCGCGACTGGAACAACAACGCCGCCCGCACCCAGCTTTTCACCATCTTTGACGCGCTGAAACCGCAAGATCCCATCGTGCTGGCAGGCCGCCGCCGCCTGTCGTCGATGATCTTTGCCTAACGCCAAATGCGGCCTAGATTACAGGGCATGATGAAAATTACCGACCTGCCCGACACCCTTCCGGTCTTTCCGCTTCCGGGCGCGCTGCTGCTGCCGCGCGCCCGCCTGCCACTGCATGTCTTTGAGCCGCGCTATCTGGCGATGCTGGAAGATTGCATGAAAACGCCAACCCGGCTGATCGGCATGATCCAGCCGCGCGAAAGCCCTTCGGGCGAGAAACGCCTGTCGGCCATCGGCTGCGCGGGCCGTCTGACCGGGTTTTCGGAAACCGAGGATGGTCGCTACATGATCACCTTGACCGGCATTGCGCGGTTTCGGCTGCGCGACGAGGTGCAGGGCTTTTCGCCCTACCGCCGCGCCAATGTCGATTGGTCCAGCTTCGCCCGCGACCTTGGCGGGGATGAAGAGGATGCAGGCTTCAACCGCCCGGCGTTCTTCGCCCTGTTGGCGCGATTCTTCATCGCCAAGAACATGGGCACCGAATGGTCGGGATTGAAAGACGCAGACCCCGAGCTGCTGATCAACTCGCTGTCGATGCTGCTGCCCTTCGCGCCAGAAGACAAACAGGCGCTGCTGGAGGCCCCCTCGCTGGTCACCCGGCGTGAAACCCTTGTGACCCTGATCGAATTCGCCCTGCGTTCGGGCGATGGCCAAGAGGTGCTGCAATGACCACAACCGCCTTCGACCGCCGCATGCTGGAGGCGCTGGTTTGCCCCGTCACCCAAGCCACCCTGTCCTATGACGCCGAGGCGCAAGAACTGATCTCAAAACCCGCGCATCTGGCCTTCCCGATCCGTGACGGCATCCCGATCATGCTGGTCAGTGAGGCGCGGCAGGTGGAGTAGGCGGGCCCGCCGCCGCCGCTAAATCGCCCGCCCTGCCAACAACCTCGGCAGCTCGCCCGACAAGCCCGCCGCCTGCCGCATGAAGCGGCGGCGCAGTCCGGGCACGGTGCTGACCAACCCCAACCCCAAATCCCGGCCCAACCGCAACAGAGGATTGTCGTTCGAGAACAACCGGTTCACCCCATCCATTCCCAGCGCCAGCGCGGTACTGTCAAACCGCCGCCAAGTCTGATACCGCTCCAGCACATCCACCGCGCCGATGTCCTCACCCCGCCGCGTGGCCTCAACCAACACCTGCGCCAAGGCCCCCACATCGCGCAGCCCAAGGTTCAATCCCTGCCCCGCAATCGGATGCACACCATGCGCCGCATCGCCCACCAAAACCACACGCGGGGCCACGAAACTGTTGGCCAAAGTCAGGGACAGCGGATAGGTAAACCGCTCCCCTGCCAGTGAAA